>JBBTWW010000001.1:0-14105 GCA_038062595.1 Patescibacteria group bacterium
CCAGAGTTCTAAGCTGTTGTTGTCTTGCGGTCTCTGCGGCGGTTGCAGCCGCGACTTCCGCGGCGGTTGCTTGCTCTTCAGGAGTCGGGGGCTGTATCGCCAGGAAGGCCGTGTATGCTTCGCCTGCCTTTTGCGCTGTTGCGAAAGCCGCTGTACGTGCGGTCGTAAGATTGTCCGCAACGATAGCATGGCCAGTATTGTTTGCTTCTGCTATAGCTTGACTTGATATAGTGATAAAAGCTCGCAGTGCCGGTGAACGAACATTTGTCCGTATTGCACGTGTCATCAATTCCTGTACGAAGGTTCTGTATAATTCTGCACCCGTGCGCGTCATCGCCAGGCGATCTTGATGCAATGTTCCACTTATTAGTCTGTCTTGGATAGCGGTAACATACAAACTTGCCGTTTGCGATGCACTTCGCGCGGCGGCTACAAGATCTTGAAAATCTTGCTGGACTTGCCCTGCTGACGTTAGAGCACGTTGTGCGCTAAGTTGCGCCGCATTTAATGCCATATCAGTACCTGCAGAATCTCCTTGAAATGAAGCTGTTACGGCCGATGTGTAATGACCTATCGTTTCTCTTAGATTTGTTGTTGTTATTAAAGCATTTCTGTAATTCTCTGCATATTCGTTAGTTATATTTTCCGTAGAAGTGCATTTCTGCAGACTACGATCACTACCTATTGCGTAGATAATATTGTTGCCGTTAGCACTGCGGATAACACGCAGACTCTCGACGAGATTTCCGCCTGACGTTAACTGCTTCCAATTTGTTCCATTCCAGTGATAGATGTTATTATCCTGTCCAAACGAAAAAATGTCATTGTCTGTAAAATATTCGAAGTCATCTTTAATGTTGCCTAGCGTGATAAATCCATTATTTTGTCTCCAGATTTTCCCATAATTGCTATCGTTGTTATCTATCCCGATGCCGTACACCGTATCGTTAATAACATGAATTTTGTCTACAGCGTTTTGATTCCCAATTTGAGCCCATATGCTACCGTTCCACCACACTAGTTTGTTATCCGAACTGATGGCCCAAATTGAATCTTCATCCATAGGCTGACTAGCGAACGCAAAACTATCCTTTATGGTAATTGCTGTATGTCCTGGCTGTACGGAAGTATTCGTAACCTGTATAACTTGTTGCGTACTGGTTTTTTTGTAAATTTGATTATTAGATATTCCGTATACGTCAACGTTCTCCTGTGTGCTAGCATCTGTTGATAAAAGTTTTACTGCGAGACCATCTATTATCTGACTTGTTAAGCCGTTCCAAAGATTATGTCCTTGATTGTTGCCTAAATACATTGCATGTACGTATCCACCTTCAGCCAAAGAATAGAGCCAGTCTGCATTAACTATTTTTTTTATAACCAGACTATTTTTAATGTCGTATCGGCTATCCAGTATCGTAGTACACGTAAGCGTTGGAGTAGGATCTTCTGGTAATGAAACCAGTGGAACGGCAGCTATTGCAGTTACAAGATCTGGATCATCGGCTTGGCACTGTCCAGTCGTTGGGTTAAAAAACGGTGTAGTCGGCATGATGCTACATGCGGCAGTTGCTTGTACTGAAGTCACACACAGAGACTGGGCTATGCCGGATGGTGTGAATGACACTTCTCCGTCAGCACACGCCGTGTCTGCATTAGGGATAACTTGTCCCTTGTAGAGCGTTGTTCTTTGTTTGGAGAAAAACACGCCACCGGAAACGATGACCAGAGTGAGGGTAAAAATAGATATCCAGATTTTTGTGCTCTTTGTGATCATTTTCTTGCGTTGTTATTTTTTATCTTTTTGCGAAGTCTATTGCCAAGATGTGCTACTGCGATTGCGCCGAAGTAAATCAGCACTTCTGGTCCGGTATTGCCGCGCTCCGGTGCGGACGCTAGACGCGGTGAGGATTGCAATGTAGGCTGGCCGGTAACGACTGATTGCGTGTTGTTTGTCGATGAAGTACCGCTCTGTGACGCTTGATTCGTTGTCTGCGTCGATGCGGCCCCGCGAGTCTGTTGCGTACTTGATGCGCCGGAGTCGCCCAGTCCGAGTACTGTGTCTGCAGAACTATCTTCGTCCTCATTTTGATCTTCGTCATCGGCATTGGCTTGAGCTTCCCTATTGAGCGCGATGAGATCATTTTCCAATTGTGCAATCTGCTGGACCAGAAGCTGATCCTGGCTGTTAGCATTACTATTTGCATTGCTTCTGGATGTTGCCATAAGCAAAAGCTGATTTAGCTGAGTCTGCAGTTGGGCGATGCGGTCGTTGTCGCTTTGCGTCTGGGTGTTCGCAGTGTTATTTGTATTATTAGTGTTGTTGGTATTTACCGGCGGAGGTGGAGGCGGCGTGGCAAATGTAGTCGTGCCGGTTGCTACCGTCGCTGTCGCGCCCTGCACGGTATCCGCATTTGTCGTGATGCGCGTGAGATCGAGAGCCAGACGGATGCCTTCGTTTTCGGAGAGATTGGCAAATCGTCCTGCTAGAATTATTGTCTTTGGGTTTTCAGGAGATACCAAAAGCGGAGTTCCAAAAGTAAATGTAAGTGTTGAGGCACTGTTTTGGTTTTCTATTAACTCTGCGCTTGATAGCTCGCGTGAGTTTGAGTCCAGCACACGGAATGTTCTGGTGTGGACGTTGCTCATTGAACCTGATTTTGAAAATGTCAGTGAAGAAACTGTCAGCTCTCCAACGGTTGCGGTGAGGTTGAACCGGCCGAGCTCGATCTCGCCGGATGCCGGTAGAGGTTGAGTTCTGTCTTCTGCCGATACCGCACCTATTGTCAGTGTTACCTGTGGTGGCGGAGGAACTGCGGCGCATGTTCCTGTGCCTTGATTATATAATGGAGTGTCTTCGTCCGCTGCGGCACACGCGGCGGCCATGTTTGTCTGTGTAACGCATGGAACTGTAATGATCGCGGCTCCGGATGTGTTTGCGGATGTTATATGCTCGGCTGGTACTTCGAGTGTCGTAGTTATTTTTTCAGACACGTAGAGAGATCCTTCAGTTGCTGTTGCGCAAAATTGATTCAGCTGATCTGCGGTGAATAGAGAGCGCAGTGTAGTAAGGTCGAGCTCGGGATCGACAACACACAAAGCGGTCTCGCCATCGTACAGCGGTTTTGCCTGATCCTTTGCGGCACATGCAGTGTCGGCATTTTCCTGCGTGATGCACTGTAATGGAGAGTTGTTATAATTCGTGTCTGTTTCAACAATGTCGTCTACGGAAACTTCAAGCAGAGTCTGTACGTTGTCCGGCATGTATACGCCGTCCTCTTCGCCGCAAGCGGCGTTTAGGGATTCTTGCGGAGTTGGGCGATTTTGATTGACGAGTCCTGCGAATTTTCCGGCAACTGGGTTTATCAATGTATTCGCCGCTCTGTTACCGATTACTTCAAAAGTTTTTTCAGCGACAGGGGAGTCGTTTATGAGCAGTTTTGCTGTGTAAGTAAATGGCGGAGCGGGTCTGTTTTCATCCATTGAACCGTCCCATGAGAAATTTGCGCTCTCTTCTGGAAATTGATGCGTGAAAACATCAGTGTTTTCATTCTGTATGGTTACAAACAGTGTAAATGAGCTGCTTGCCGGCGCCGGCGGGGTGAAGGTAAAGATGGCATCAGCTTCCTCGAGATTTACAAGGTCCGGACCCGTCATAGTGTATGTCACCGCCGGCGCCGGAGCATCTGCCTTGGTAAGGTTTTCATCACTGCCGGAAAGATCGTCACGCAGACCACCCGCGCCTCCGATCTCACCGCGATACAGCTCGGTGCGCTGCTGGCTATAAAACACACCTCCTCCCACGACCAGCGCGGAAAGGAAGAAAATGAATATCCAGATTTTTGTTGAGTTTGTGAGCGGCATTTGTTTTTATGTTTTTTGTTTTCTTTTTTGAGTTGCCTTGGTCGTCTCCTTGTTAGTAGTAGTAGCTGGTGAGTCCTATTGGCAGTACCAGTGCGAGTATGAGGCCTATGGCTATGATTGCTGTGACTATACGGGTGAGTTTTTTTCTTATTTTTTCTTTCATATGAAAATGTTAAAAGTTAATTAAATATATTACTCTCCGGTTACGGTAACTGTTTTCGTGAAACGGGCTAGAGTGTTTTGATTATCAGAGACTTCCAGTATGACTTCGTACGTTCCTGGCTGTGTAAATGTTTTTCGTGGCTTGCGGTCGCGGCTGGTGCCGGCGGCGCCAAATGTCCACTTGTAGTTGCCGATAGTTCCACTCGAACACCCGGGGTCAAAGTCGACGTCGAGGGGGGCCGTGCCGGACTCAGGTGTTGCTGTAAAGCACGCCTGTAGTGCGACAGGGCGGACATTGATATTTACGCTCGTCTCTGCGCGTTTGCCATCATCGGCGACGGCGGTCACGCTTGCAGTGAAGCTACCGGTGCGTGTGTATTGATGAGAGATCGACGCTGTGTCGAGGCGTTGTTCCGTGCCGTCGCCAAAATCCCACTCGTATGCGACGATACGATGACCCGGGTATCTCGATCCGGATGCATCGAATGATACAGTGAGAGGCACCTCGCCGTCCGTAGGATTGGCGCTTACTTCTGCCGATAGCCCCGGCGGAGCTACCGTGACTTCCAGCGTCCCGGTATCTTTATTTCCGGCAGAGTCTTCCAGCGTAAGTTTTGTATTGTATGTACCTGCTGATGTGAATGTAAATGACTCAGATTCATCGCTTGAGTCCGTCTCTCCATCTCCATCAAAATCCCATGAGTACTCGACTATATCGTCATCAGCGTCTGTGCTGGCAGATGAGTCGAATGATATTTCAAGCGGAGCTGTTCCGGTTAACTTGCCGCCCGTTGATACGGGCGTGGTTGTTATTACAGCTTGTGGCACGGATGGAGCATTTCCAACTGTTACAATTTTTGCTCCCTCTCCTGTGCGTCCGGTCTCGTCTCTAACACTTAGGATCACCTCGTATGTACCGGCAAGCTTGAATGCATGGCTGGCGGTGCGGGTTGTCTTTTTTGCACTGTCATCGCCAAAGTCCCACTCAAATGTCTCTATCCTTCCGCCAGGGCTTGTCGATCTGGCGCCTGAAAATGTGTACTCAGTGCCTATCGTCAGGGACGCGCTCTCGGTGTTGGTTATATCTATAATTACTTTTGGTGCTTTGCTGGTCGTGGCCTCTATCGGGGTCTCAAATGTACTAAAATGCCCGGAGCTTTCCGTGATTTTTAATATAGCTGTGTACTTGCCCGGCTCTTCAAATGTGTGTTCTGCCGTAGGACCACTGGCATCAAATATGCCGTCGTCATCAAAGTCCCATGAAAACTCCTGTATAGCGCCGTCGACATCGGTTGACTTTGATGCGTCAAATTCAACCAGAAGAGGGGACTCGCCACGCTCCGGTTTTGCCGATATTACAGCCTCTGCGGACTGATTTGATATCGTGACTACTTTAGTAAAGATTTGCTCAAACTCCTCACCAGTTGTTTTTTCCCGTGCGCTGATTGTGACTTTTGCTTCAAATTTTCCGGCGTTTCGACCCTTTGATTGATATGTGTGAGTCTGTTTAATGCCGGTCGCCTGGTCGCCATCGTCAAAGTCCCATACGTATGTCAGGACTTCAAAACGATTTCCATTGATAGGTATCTGCGATGCATCAAATGCAATGGTGGCCGGCGCCGTGAGGCCTATGGTCTCTACAGGTTCTGTAATTATTACTTCTTCCACCACCGGTGTCTGTTTTGACGACAGGAAGAGATAGGCGAAAATCCATGAAAAAATGAGCAAAAACATCGCCGCAAATGAGATGAATGCCACGTACATGCCCTTTTTTCTGTTATCTAGATCGGCCTTTTTCGTTGTTGCGATTTTGAAAATTCCAACTATTCCCACCACGAATGAAACAAATGTCAGCACTCCGAACATTAAGTTGGTGAGAAGAATCAGGACGTCCAAAACCTGTCTGCCCGATACGCCAAACTGCTGGAATATAGGATTGTCCGGACTGCCTCCGGTGGCGAGATAGGCGATGACTATAAAAAGAAATAGAAGTCCACCGCATCCGGCCGCAGAACAGCATCCTATTACGAATTTTTTGTTGCGCGTACCTTGATCAACGCCCGGTTTAGACGGAGCTGATGCCTGCCGCGCAACTGATGTCGCTATTTGCGTTTGCGTTGTTGCCGCAGGCGCTTGTACTGGAGCCGCAGGAGTTTGTGGCGCTGCCACTGGCGCTGTCGTGACAGCGGTATTTATCTTTGTTGTGTTTGGTGTGTTTTCCATATTTTTATATTCTTATTTTTATATCCTTGGTTTACCGCGCTGTGCGATTAATGAGACGAAGTATCCTATACCTGCCAGTATAGCACCGGCCATGAGACCTAACAAAATTGCCGTGTTAGTACTTACGCTATTTGAAATATTTGCCGCGCCGCTTTCGGCTGCACTTGGCCTAGTTCTCGTGCAGTTCGGCATCGATGGTGGAGTGGAAAAAGTTATATTTACCGTATCGACATCAGTGACGCGCGCGCCTGTGTCATCGCGTCCGATTGTTGTGAGCTGAGCTGTCATATAACACTGCGGATGATTCGTAGCGTAGTCGCGCAGGTAGCGGACGCGCTGGCGCGTTGCGCCGTCTGTTGTTCGAAAGTCAGAGTCGTTATCGCGGCATCCATCGCCATTTATAGGATTTGGATCGGCAGGATTGTCGCATCGCTCTCCGGAGAGTTCAGTTCCGGTATCGTAGTATATATTGTAATCGAGGCGGTACTCCTCTATGTCGCCGCGTGACTCGCCAAGAAAAAATGTTACATCTCCTCCATTGCCACTGAGGACTATTACTCCGTCGGCGTTAGGTTCTGGATTTGTCTTTAGTACTGCTTCTATAGGTATCGCATCGCCGGCCTGTCCGCGGATTACCTCCACGTCTTTTGGTTCTTCCACACGCGCTCTATTTGCGGTTATGATGTCGGCTGTCTGGCCATTCGAGTCCTCTACCGTGAGGCGTACCTTATATATACCGGCTTCCGGATACTGGAAGGTTGGATTCGCGGATGTCGAGTCCACATCGTTTGTCGTATCCAGATCACAGCGTAGTGGATCTGTATTGCAAAAGAACTCATTTCTCATACCGAAATCCCATTTGTATCCAACGATTCGCGCTTGTGAACCAGGTGCAGAACGTGAACGGTTAACAAAGCGTATTTCCGTGCCGCGTCCTGTCGGCTCCCAGGCAAAATCTGCTATCGGAGGTTCAAATGCGTTGTCCACATAGACGGGCTTTGTCTCAGAAAAACCAATTGCGCCCTTGTCATCTATAACTTTTAACTGTACCTGGAACCCATCCTCAGAACTTTCACTCCTATATGTATATGTTATCTGCGAAAGCTCACCCTCGGCATTATTTTGAAATCCGTCGCCCTCTGTGTCCCATACATACTTCACCACGTTTCCATCCGGATCATTTACAGATGCTGTAAATTGTACAGAGTCACCGGCCTTTATTGAATTCCTGTTCATGGTAAAGTCGGCGGTCGGAGCCTGATTTTGTCCGTTGATGACCTCGACGTATGGGAGTGTGTCTTCTTCAAAGAGTTCGTCGCAGGCCGCTGTATTATTTTCATCATCCAGTACTTCAACGCATATAAGATATCGCTTCAGCTGGCCGCTCTCACCGTGTGTTCCGATGGTGAGTGTGGCCTTGTTGTTGAGCTGTCCGCTTTTGCGAACTGTTCCCAGTTTTTGCTCAGGATTGTCACTGTCAAAGTACCAGAAGCGATACTCGCGTATCTGACCGTCGGGATCAACCGCGTTGTGGGCGGTCACCTCAACGTCGATTGGAGTTTCTTCCTCGTCACCAAGTCGGCGTACGACGATGTTCTGTACTTTTGGTTTTGCAGTTTCGATGTTCACATTGATCGTGCGTTGTGCCGTGAGGCGCTCGTCTGTGCCGTCTTGTTTTTGCAATACAGTAAGTACCAGTGCGTGTTCACCAGGGCGTAGATCGCTTACCGCGACGAGCTGTGAGAGCTTTACTGCCGGACCTGTCTTGACTGGTGCGTCGTCAAATCTCCACTGGAATTCGAGAAGCCTGTTGCTGGCTGGCTGTATATTGGTATTGCCAAAAGAATCAATGGATTGAGATGCGTCAAATGTCGGATTTTGTCCGCGCAGTATACTTATAGTATCGTTCTCAACCACCACTTCTTGACTGTTCTCAGTTACCTGTACGACCGGCATAGGCTCCTCGGAGCCGCCGATGTAGAGGCGTTTCATGATGGAAGTTGTTCCTTTTGTATCAGAAGATACCGTTAGCGTAACGATGTGTGTACCTTGTGAGCTGTATGTTACCGGTACTGATATAGCACCATCCGGATTGACCGGTTGGTCGAGCGCGATCACAGTGCCCTCGTCATCTTCGACAGTGTATGTGTCAGCTCCACCGGAAGTATTTGCCGTGAGCGTAAATGTAACAGCTCCTTCCTCAAGGCGTTTTGCAGTTACGATGTTGGCATCCCAGTCTGCATTGATTACTGACTCTATATTCACTTTCTTTTCAAAAGTGTCGGAACGTCTTATCTCACTGTTCTCATGCTGATCGGTTACAGTGAGTTTCAAATTGTACTCGCCCACGGCGTTGAACTTTAGTGTGAGATTTTTCGTACCGTCATTTTGTGAACCCATCGTTCCATCTTCGACGCTGTAATCTACATTCACCGTCTTGCCGACGATATCCCACTGATATTTGAGAGTGTCGCCTTCATCCGGATCAAAGCTGTTCGCAGCATCAAATGTGACTGTTGATGGATGTGCAGGATTGACTGTCATAACATCAAACGCCGCATTTGGCGCGCGTGACTCGATGAGTACCTCCACTCGCTGGATGTCTATATTTCCTATTGTGTCTGTTACAGTGAGCTGGACCATGTAGCTTCCAGGCTCGTTGAAGCGGTAACGCAGAGTGTCCGATGTGTTATTTTGTACTTCGAGCTCTGCATCTTCAGCATCAAAAATTTTCCATTCAAATGACTCGATCTGTCCGACGTCGCTCTTTGACTGTGAGCCGTCGAATGAAAATGTCGTATTGAAGTCACCACGAAAAGTATGGGAGTTGATACGTGCGGCTAGCGCGTTAACCACGATATTTACCACTGTACGGTCTTTTACGCCCCCGCCATCGGTCACCTCCAGGCTCAGTGGATATGTTCCCGCTGTGGCGTACGTGTGATTTTCTATTGTTTTGATTGTCTGGCCCGATATGCTGTCGGTGCCATCGCCAAAACTCCATTTGAAATTTTTTAATCCTTCGCTTCTGCCAGCGGAGTCTGTTGATTGCGATGCGTCAAATGAGATGCCGGCTTTTGCCTCTTCCGTCGTTAAACGGAAGCTCTCTTTGTCGATTACACGTCTACCGGCTTCGTCATATTCCTGCAGGGTCTCACTCGTCTGTCCGGCCTGTGCCTCCAGATGTATTCGTGAGAGAGGGGGATTTACGATGATTGTTAGAAAAGCCAATCCATGGGCTATATCCTGTTCATTAGACTCCACCTCGAGCGAGATACGGTATGTTCCGGGTGTTTTGTACACGCATGTCACTGTTGTATTTTGTTCTTCACGACAGTCATTTTCGATCTCTCCGGCAGTTCCATTTCCGTTTAGATCCCATGAGTGTTTGTTATCGGTGATCGTCTTGCCTGATGGGTCGAGAGATCCCAAGCTGTCGAACTGCACGGCAAATGGTGCATTGCCCTCAGTGGCCGTTGCATTGATTCTCACCGATACGAACTGTATGTCATTTACGATCACAAAAAGTCTGTGCATGTCCGTGATGACATTCGTCACGTGCTGGATTGAGTCCGGATTTTCCAGGAGTGCATTCTTGTTTGAGGCAAGTTGAAGAGACTTAATAGCGTCCTCAAATGCCTCACCAACTGTTAGTGACGGAGGTATGTTTTCCAGGGCGCGGCGCAGTTCATCTGGGCTACGTATCTCGGCGTTTATCGCCTGACTTGCCGGCACCTCCGCGATACTGCCGAGAGCTTCGCGGAGCAGTATGAGTGTTCCAGGCTCAAATCTCGTTTGGTCTTTGAGTAACTTACCAGCTCCAGATATATCTCCAAGAATTCCAAGACTGCCATTTCCTGAGGCGCTTGAGTTGCGATATGTTGCGTCTTCTTTTGCCCTGATCAGACGATCGATGATGAGAATAAAATCAACCTGGTTTGCAGTGACGATAGCTGGTTGCGTGAAACCTTCCGGGTCGAGTGCTTCATCCAGTGCGGTTTTAAATGCATCCGAGTCAAATCCGCCGCCTTCTGCATTTGAAAATGCATCCTCCAGTCCTGCGGAACTGAGCTCAAGATTTTTTCGTATGAAGTCATTGTAAAAATTTTTCGCCGCACGATTCAGATGACTGAGTGTGCCTGTCGATCGAATTATCTGATTGATAACACTGGCTGTCTGGCGGAGAAACTGTCGCGCTTCGAGTCCGTTAGATGGCATCTCGCTCTCTGTGATTTGCCTTATCGATGCGTCCACGCTGGCATAGAACGCGTATGCGTTTACAAAACGCTCTGCGCTGGAGCGCACTTCCAGTGCGGCGAGATTGTAGAGTCTATCCTGGCTTAATGCGCCGGTTATACTCCCTGTGGCCGCCCCGCGCGTGCCGCCGGTGCCTCCATCCACGAGTAATCCTCCGCGATCTTCGTCACCGCTCGGTGCGGAACGTATGAGCGTATTAACTGCGGCGAATGAGCCGAGGATGATGAGAATACCTATTGCGGCATATGTGATTGTTTTCTTTCCTTCTCCTGACTTGTCATCATTTCCTGCAGAGGTGACGTAGACGTATCCGCCGTAGATCACCATCAGCACGGCTATGAGTCCGAGGAAAGATAATGCAAAATTAACTACGTTGAGTATGAACTCACGTGCGGTCGTCGCCTGTGTCAGTTCTGAAGCAAGTCCTCTGCCGCTTGGTGGCTGTAATCCCCCCTGGAAGTCGACGAAGCTGGTTGGAAGCTGGTCCTCGCCACCACCGAAACTTCCAAAAAGTCCCTCGAAGGTGTCTTTTACAACATTGCCTGCAGTATTCAGTGCACCTCCGATAATTCCGTCATGCTGAGAGTCGAAGTCGCTACGACTGGTATCTCTAGTATCCTCCTCATTTGGATCATTATATGGATTAGAAAATCCATGCGTCGTCTCGATGAATATTCCGCTAAGCAATAACGCAGAGAATATCGTTAGAACAGCTATCTGTGCCGATCGTTTTACCTGCATTCTTTATTTGTTTTAAATCAATACATTATACCAAAAAACGCCCAGATTATCAACGGGTTAGGTACAGGTTAGCCGTCGCCGGCAGAAGCCTGATATAAAAACTACCATCGCTATATGTCAAATTACTGACCGCCTGATCTTTCGATCACTGTGGCCGCTGGTTCACCCTCACGTCCCTCTATTCTGGTTATGCTTCTGACAACGCCAAATGCGGCGAATGATATCAAAACGCCGATCACACCGCCTATGAGAATTTTTTTTGCATTTCCTACGGCGTCATCGTTGCCTGCAGACATGACGTACGTATAGCCGCCGTACAGGAAGATGATCACTGCGATAGTGGCGACAAATGATGCGATAAAATTAATAAGGCGAAATACAGTTTCCTGGCCGAGAGCGCTGTCCGGAGTGGTGCCACCGAACTCCGGGAATATAATTTCCTTCACCACAAGCTCTGAAAACGCCACCAGGATGATGCCGACTATTGCGGCACCTATGCGGTTTTTTTGCTGATTTACCACTTCTTCATCTCCAGCGGATGTCGCCAAACGAAAACCGGCAAGCACGAACATCAGCACGGCTATAGTTCCTAAGAAAACTTCGATGAAGTTGTATATGCCACGTACTTGAAAAGCTCCGGCTTTCGCGCACGACTCGGCATTTGTTTCGCTGGCATAACACTCACCATACTCACCAAAGATCACTTGTTTTACCAGAACGTCGGCAATGATCGTTAGGCCAAGTCCGTACAGTACATATTTAAGGTTCTCCTCCTCTTTGTCCGACACCTCCTCTATGTCGCCTCCGGCTGTTATTAACTTGACGCCACCTATTACAAGAAAAATTATCGCAAGGCCGCCAAGCAGATACTTGGCAAAATCAATAACTTGAAAAATTACCGTAGTCACTACGTCGGCGCCTGGCTCTATCGAAGAGTCCGGATGCGGTCGCCCCTCAAATCGCGGCAGTCCGGTCTTGTCTATGATCTCGGTAAAAGCGTCCAGCGGATCCTCCGCGCGCGCAATAGGTGCGATCGCGCCGTATGTGCCTACCGCAAGCGACATTAGGACGATTATTAGCGCTAGTTGTGCGGCAAATTTTCGCATTACTTTAAAGTTATTATATTCCTTCAAACCGTCCGGCGATAATAGTACTCACGATGCCGAACGCGCCGTAAATTATTACTATGCCGAGCAGAGACCACAACATGATTTTTTTCGCACTCTCGATTTTCTGATCATCACCGCGTGCGACCATGTACAGCACGCCGCCGGCAACCAGAGACAGTATCGCAAACGGTGCTACGAATGACACGATGAAGTTGGTCACGCCCACTAGCTCTCCGAGGCCGGCGGCGGCATCCAGCTGCGGTCGCACAGCGTCTATTCCCGGATATTTTGACTTGTCGATCTTGAAAAACACATTATTGACCAGTGGCGTGGAAAGCAATATGAATACAAGCCCGATAAGCCCATACCCGATGGTCTTTTTTTCCTTTGTGAGCGTCTCTTCTTCATCACCAACAACGACAAGCCTGGTGCCACTGCGAACGATAAATAATACGCACACAGATCCGACGATATAGCGTATAAAAGTCAGCACGATCTGCACGCTACGGTCGAATATCTTGCTTCGCTGTATTGCTTCTTGCGGATTTACGAGAAAACCGCCGTCTTCCGCCGTCAACACTTCTGATATATCCCCGGCCAATCCGACCAATGCCAGGCCGACTATACACATTATGATTGTTGTTTGTTGTTTTTTATATTCTTCCTCGTTCCCCTGTGAGATGACCAGTTTGATAGCCGCTATAATTAGGAATAAAGTCGCCACGGCGCCGAGCAAGAATCGCGCGTTGTCGGCGAGCTTTGCCACTAACCCTTTTGCTATCGTCACTCCGTCCTGCCCTTCATTCGGACTTGGAAAAACTCCGAATCCTTCGCCTTTTATCGGGATGAATTCTTTTGCCAAACCAATCTCTACGGTTGAAAAAATCGCCAACGCGACAATCATGAGGCAGGTCACGCCCAGAAGCTCCCGTATATGTAGGAATTTTCTCATAAAATTATCTTACCATTTTATCACAAAAATCACTTGCGTGAAATACCAGTATGTCCTATAATCCCTACGAAATTACATAACGCATCGCCCGAAGAGAGGGCTATTTAAGGTTAAAACCATGGAAGAAGAATCAGTAAAAAGCGGTATCAAAAACTACATCGTCGGCAGTGTCCGTGAGCTTACGAAGGTCACGTGGCCTACGAAGAATCAGGCCATCACGATGAGCGCCGTTGTTCTAATCTTTGTTTTTGTCGGTGCGTTGATACTCGCAGGCGTGGATTTCTCTTTTAATAAAGCATACCTTTTATTTCTAGATTTCGTTCGTTAACCCGTTATGGCCAAGCAGGCACCAAATACAGGTCGTCATTGGTATGTTCTTCACACCTACTCCGGATATGAGGATGCGGTTCGTGAAGCTCTGCTTCAACGTATAGAGTCCACCGGCATGCAGGACTATATTTTTGATGTAGTCGTTCCGAAAGAGCCGCAGATCGTAATGAAGAAGGGTCAGCCCAAGCAGGAGTACAAGAAGATATTTCCAGGATATGTTCTCGTGGACATGACGGTGACCGATGACTCGTGGTACGTGGTGCGCAATACTCCAAATGTAACAGGCTTCGTAGGCTCCGGCACGATTCCAGTACCTGTATCTATCGAAGAGTGGAAGAATATCAAACGCCACATGGGTGTATCAGAGCCGAAGTTCAAAGTTGATTTCCAGGTTGGTGACGCTGTCGTGGTGCTCGATGGTCCTTTTGTGAATTATGACGGCTTGGTGAGTGCTGTCGATGAGGAAA
>JBBTWW010000002.1:0-2310 GCA_038062595.1 Patescibacteria group bacterium
AGACCTTTCCTTCAGAGAACTCTGCACCATTTTCGGTACTTTCCGCATTTTCAACCTGAGTTAGCACCTCTGAAGCACCTCCTCTGACCTCTTTTGCCTCGCGAAACTCATGCCCGTGCTCGGCCTTGGCGTTGGAGGACTTCCCACCCTCTCTTGGAGCTACACTTTCTTTTGCTATATTAACCATATAACTTCTATGAATTATACTAAAAATAACAGATAGAGTCAAGTTTGCAGGCTATCGGAAAATGACCTCCAGATGATAAGATCGTACTCAATATGGATAGATACCGTTCTATAGACCAGGAAATAACGGACATAGAGTCTCATATCAAGCTTCTCAGCAGAATCAGGCCTATCAATCTTGTATCTGAGCGCCGCAAATTTTTTGAACACACATCACATAGTCCGATTTTTAGGTACAAGCCATTTCCATTTCAAAGCGTGGTTTTGAAAAAAAATCTACACGCTATAAAAACAGACCGCACGCCACTAGGCATGATCTTCCAGCACAAAATAGATGAGCTTATGTTAAAGCTTTCTCTAATTGAAGCTATCGGAGATGCCAAATTATTTACATCTCTATCAGAAGATCTGTACGGAAAAATTACGAGCTCTATTCTAACAAAGGCCCGTAATCGGCGTAAGTTTCACTCTATGCCTCTGCCTACATCATTACAAATATACGATGCAGAAGAGGCAAAAAAAATACTCCAGCAGGTATTCCAAAAGTACGGCCTAAAAAGATGGCGCGTGGCGATAAAACAATCTCTCGTCACCGACTGTACCGCCGGAAAAAGAAATACGCTTTTCCTGAGAAAGGCCGCGCGGTTTAGCAGATTCAAAATAGAACGGCTCATTGCCCATGAAATAGAGACTCACATATTTACCGCAGAAAATGGAAAACTACAACCATACAAAATCTTTAACATGGGTCTGGCGCAGTATCTGGAGACACAGGAAGGGCTGGCAATTTTTGCACAGGAACAAAAGAGGGAAGTTCCTATTACAATTCATGGCTGGTCGGCGATATCTGTACTGGCTACAGCCGCGGCGTGCAGTGGATCTTTTTCAGATGTATATCACAAGCTGATCAATGAAGGCCTGCCACCAAAAAAAGCATTCCGCCTCACCGCCAGGATCAAGCGTGGGTTGTGCGATACATCGGAGGCAGGGGCTTTTACAAAAGAACTCATATATTTTTCCGGTGCGGAAAAAATCAGCAACTTCGCACATGGTGCGTCAGACATTACGAAACTTTTTATCGGAAAGGTGGCCGTCAAAGACCTGCCATTCATATCAAAAATACCGCATTTGGAACCACCAAAATACCTGCCTGAGTGGGTAAAAGAGCGCCGTCTCAGGCGATAAGCATCGCGTCTCCAAAGCTATAGAATCTATAGCGATTCCTGATCGCGATATCGTAAGCATGCAGTACATTTTCTCTACCGGCGAGTGCAGATACCAACATGATAAGTGTTGATTTTGGAAGGTGGAAATTTGTCATCATACCGTCTATGAATGAGAAGTGATATCCCGGGTATATGAAAATATCTGTCTCTCCAGATTTGGGGTAAATCTTTCCATGCCGCGCGGCGGCCTCCAATACGCGAGTCGTGGTAGTGCCAACCGCTATGATACGCCTACCCTGTGCTTTGTATTTATTTAGCCGCGCGGCTGTCTGGCTTGAAATATTAAACCACTCTGTATGCATGTTGTGGCGTGTAATATCATCCTCCCGAACCGGCTGGAATGTACCCCTGCCGACATGCAGTGTCACATACTCAAGTGCTATGCCTTTTTTCTTCAACGCGCCAATAAGCCTCGGCGTGAAGTGGAAACCAGCGGTCGGAGCGGCGATAGAACCGGTGTGCTTCGCATATATCGTCTGATATTTTTTTAACGGAACATCGCTATGTATGTATGGTGGTAGCGGTACATCACCTTCCTTCTCAAGGATGGACATTAGGTTTTTGCCATGCGGAAGCTGGAAAGCGATAACTCTACTGCCATCATCTGGATTAACTGAAATAACTTTTCCGGAAAATTTTTTGAATAATAGGTTAGCGCCTTCGGTAAGCCGTCTCCCGGGTTTTCCTATAGTCTGCCAGGTGTTGCCGCGCAGTTTTTTTTCCAATAGTAGTTCTATCTCTTTTCCGTTTTTATCGGTTCCAATAAGTCGTGCGGGAAATACCTTCGTATTATTAAACACGAGAACATCTGTAGGCTTCAAAAGAAGAGGAAGTTCGTAAGAAAAATGATGCTCTATCCTTCCTGATGTGCGGTTTAAGCCAAGCATTCGCGAGCTGT
>JBBTWW010000003.1:0-11264 GCA_038062595.1 Patescibacteria group bacterium
ACGGATATGAAAAAATACCTGCTCTACTTCCATCTCTACCTATTGTTTTGCCTATCGAAAACCGTGTACGGATACTAAAACACAACGCTCGCCGGATACTCTCGTATCAGCTAGGTTTTACCGAAACGATGCACTATTCTTTTTATGACAAGTGGACTTTTTCAAAAGCTCTGCTTCCGGAAGAACCGCATCTAACAGTTCAAAATCCGCTTAGCAACGATCAAACTCACATGCGCACAAGTCTGGTGCCAAATATGCTAAAGAGTCTCGCGCGCAACATACGAACTATTCCCGCATGCAGTGTCTATGAGCTCGGTCGTCAGTATAGGAAGCGCCCTGGTGATTATTTTCCTTTGGAGGAAAAATACCTAACCGGTATGGTCACGCATCCGGGAGAAAAAGAGATTTTTTATTACGCCAAAGGCGCGGCAGATCAGTTCATGAAGTGTTTCCGTTCACTTTCATATTACTTTGTGGAGAACTCGGTAAATCCGCCGCCGTATGCACACCCGCTAAAGGCTGTTGATCTATTTGTAAAGAACGGCGAAGAAAAAATCCGCGTAGGCCATGTGTTTGAACTTCATCCTCTTGTAGCAAAAAACTTTGATATTGACGGTACTCAGGTCGGTATTTTTGAGATTAATTTTTCCGTACTGGCTTCCCTGCCCCTTACTCCGCTACGCTACGCGTCTATTCCGCGGTTTCCAGGCATAGAGATAGATATATCCGTCCTGGTTGATCGCACAGCACGTAATAGCGATCTGGACCATGCTATACGAAAAGCCGATGATGCCCTTATAACAGACGTTGAACTTATCGATACATTCGAGGACAACAGTCTGGGTAATGACAAGAAATCACTTACCTATCGCATTCGCCTGCAGGCTCCCGACCGCACACTGACCGATAGCGAAATGACTGTAGTGCAGGGTAAAATATTTCAGAATCTAAATAACGCCGGATACCGCATCCGCGGAGCGGCATAACCAATAATACCGTGATACGCAGATCAAAAGAATTCGTACAGGAACTGGTGGTAAAGGTTCACTCTAAGGCAAAAAACACGCTTCCGCTTGAACATGACTCAAGGGTAAAACGCTTTTTGGGCTGGGCTGTTTACGTGATGCTTATCGGCCTTGCCTCAGGCTTCGCGTTCTTCGTTATAATGATCGGCGTGTTTTCTGTCGGCCTACCGGACGTGCGCGACTTTGACCAGCTGGCCGGCATAGAGTCCACTCTCGTAATGGATCGTGAGGGAGGAATGCTATATGCAATTTATGGAGAAGAAAATCGCACCTACGTACCGCTGGAAAAAATATCGCAGTACCTGCAAGACGCAACTGTTGCTATTGAAGACGACCAGTTTTTTGAACACAGTGGGTTTGATATTCCCGGAATAGTGAAGGCTGTATGCCATGAAGCGCTTGGCAATCTGTTTGGTTTGTGTCCGCGGCGCGGCGGCTCGACCATCACGCAACAGCTGGCAAAAAACGCCTTCCTCTCCACCGCACGCAGTTACGTACGCAAGACGCGAGAGCTAATTCTCTCGGTGCGACTGGAGAACTCATATGACAAAGAAAAAATTCTGGAACTCTACCTAAACCGCATACCATATGGTGGCAATGCGTATGGCGCAGAGCTGGCATCACAAGTGTTTTTTGGTAAATCAGCAAAAGAGCTGGACATCGCCGAGGGGGCGATCATGGCATCACTGCCAAAAGCACCATCTTTTTACTCACCATTTGGCGAGTATGCATACTCAAAGCTCGACCGGGAGTTCACGCTGGACGAGATAGAAAGGCGCACGATTAAGACCGTACAGGATCTCACGACCGATGAGTACACGATAGGCCTCGTAGGCAAAGAGGTAGATATCGCCGAGGGGAAAAAGCTCTACATCCCGGGTCGTGTGGATACCGTACTGCGACGCATGGCGGACCTGAACTTCATAGCAGAGGAAGAACGCGCCGCGGCCGTGAAGGAAACACATGAGATAGAGTTCAAGCGCTATCGCGCAAATATTAAAGCGGCGCACTTTGTGTTTTACGTCCGCCGCCTCGTCGAGGAACGATTTGGCAAAGACGCGTTGGAGCAGGGCGGACTAAAAATCACAACAACGATAGATCCAAAACTACAGGAGGCGGCTGAGGAGATCATAGCAAAGCAGGTACCTCTCAATGAGGTTTACGGCGCAACAAATGCAGCTCTTCTCTCTGTCGATGCAAAGACCGGCGAGATCCTCACGATGGTCGGTTCGGCCGATTACTTCAATGACGAGATTGATGGCAAGGTAAATATGACACTGGGATTGAAACAGCCCGGGTCTTCATTTAAGCCTTTTGTATACGCAAAAGCATTTTTGAATCGCTATGCGCCGGCTACTATACTTTATGACACCCCGACAGACTTTGGCGGCGGATACAGGCCATCGAACTTTAATGATAAATTCGAGGGCCCGATGTCTATACGTCGCGCACTGGGCCAGTCTCGAAATATTCCAGCTATCAAGGCCTACTTCCTTGCTGGCCAGGAAGACGAAATCCTGCCTTTTGTCGAGACTCTTGGTATCGAAGGAATTGTCGCGCGTAAGCCCGTCGGCGGATTCGGACCCTCTCTGGCGATAGGCACCAGCGAAGTGCGGCTAATCGACATGGTCAAGGCGTACTCGGTTTTTGCAAATGGCGGAATGCGCAAAGACCTCGTGCCGATTTTAAAAATAGAAGACCGCAACGAAAAAGTTCTTTACGAGTGGAAGGAAAGTGATATCAAGGAAATTCCGGTGCTCGATCCGCAGGTCGCATACCTCATTACAGACATCCTGTCCGATGAAAGGGTGAAGCTCGGTAGTTCATTATCCGTAAGTGGACACAAAGTTGCGGCAAAAACCGGAACGTCAAATAAAGAGCTTCGCAAAGACGTAAATCGTCCTACCAACCTCTGGGTATTTGGTTACACGCCTGGAATAGTTACAGGCGTATGGGTTGGTAATGCAGACGGAAAAGAGCTCACTCCATCCGCCTCCGGCGGTGCGGCGGCCAGCCCGATTTTTCATAACTTCATGGTAGAGGTATTAAAAGAAATGACGCCTGAAAACTTCCCGGTACCGGAAGGCATAAAAGAAGTACGCGTATCAAAAGCGAGCGGCCTACTTCCCGGACCAAACACACCGGAAGACCAAATGACTACAGACAAGTTCGCCAGCTTCTCCATTCCGACCGAAATTGACACCTCGTTCACAGCTATAATTATCAACAAAACTACTGGACAGCCAGCCGATCTATCATGCAGTCAGTACAATACCGAGACAAAGACTTTCCAAAACCATCACGATCCGATCGATACTTTTGCTTCATGGGAGGCGGGCATACGCGAGTGGGTTACACGTTATCGCGCCGAACATCCTGAGATCCCCGACTTCCCGCCAAGGGCAGAGCCGGTAAAAGTTAACGCTGATGACCTGCCGACGATAACGATCTCTGAGCCGCCTGCGCTTACCACAATCGACGCTGGCCAGACCGATGTGCGCGCAAACGTATCAGCTCCGCTCGGCATCGATCGCGTTGAATTTTATCTCGCCGACAAGGTAAATTTCATCGACAAAGACGCACCATTTGATGGCAAGGTTCGTGTCACTCAGTTCATGGACGAGGGTGTGAAAAAAATCACTGCCCGCGTTTTTGACACCCAGGGCTGCACCGGCGAGTCCTCAATAGAAGTTGAGGTAAAAAAGTAGTTATCGGGGTGTAGTATACCGGTAGTACGCGCCCATGGGGTGGGTGTAGACCGGGTTCGATTCCCGGCACCCCGACCAACACGACACAGAAAGCGAAGCACTTCTATGTCGCCGCCCTTAGTGTGGAATTACAATTATCACTGGTTCAATTCGGCGCGTGCCGTACGATTACGTAAGACTAACCTGACGGAAAGAAATGAGCGCAGGTGTCGTTTTAAACGCTCCCTGATACTAACCTGTAACTCCTCCTTGACTTATTGGCATTTTTACAGTAATTTTACGTACCTTAATATGAAGAATAAATAAGCTTAATGTTATGCAGGAAAGTCATGATGGAAAAGCCGGCGATGGATTACCGGAAATACTCTCGGCTGAGGTAGACCACGAAACACCGCCGGGCGATGGAGGTATAACGCCGGACGATAGAGCCCTAAGAGTCGGCTACCACTCACTCTTGGGGGAAGAACACCCTATTAATGATGACCTCGGCGCATGCTTTAATAAAGAGCGTGCTTTTGTTTTTGATATTGAAAGAAGAGTTATGGAGATACCTGAAAATTTACGTTTTGAAAAGCTCGAACTGGATGTATATGCAGTACATCGTGAACGCATATCCGCCGTGTGGAGCAAGGTTGTAAAAAATTATCGTCGTCTCCATTTGATATCCGCACGTTTGAAATACAAATGGCTCAATGCACCAAAAACAAAAGACACTGTAGCGGCAGAAGCTGTAAGAAATACACGAACCAGCGTACAAAAAGCTCTGCGCCCTGCTGCTATTGCAATCATCAGTGACCCCGATTTGGAAGGAGAAAACGACACACTTGATAACATCAAGGCTCTGGCACGACGTATTACTTTTCAGAGAAAACCTCCGCTTGATGCATGGCAGATAGAGGAATCTGCTCTGAGAAGAGAATATTATATCGCAGACAAGGAATACATCATGACTCTACGTCTGTACTATGAGTTATTACTTGAGACGCAGCCGGTAGAAGCAGAACAATCACCTGCTCTGGACGCTAACGCAGTCAAAACCGTCCAACCGGCCCGACAGCCTGTGCTTTCATCGGATCACCCATCACGCTGGGACATAGTGTTACGAAAACGTTATCTGGAATCAATCGACGTAGCACAGCAGGGAATAGCAGTGGCAAAAGCTTTTCATAATGAACAGAATAGAGGACGCATTAGAAAAACCGGCGACCCGTATATATTTCATCCACTCGACGTCATGACAGGAACGATGCTGGATGTCCTGCCTTTTGTAATCGAGCAGGAAAAACTACCGATGTCCCTCGTAGTACTCATAGCATGCGCCGCAACGCATGATCTGCCGGAAGACACCACGTGGACACCGGAAGAAGTAATATCAAAGTTACGCGCAATGGTAGATAGATACGACAGCAGTCTCGATCCGGTTATTGTAAGCGGCTTTGGGCTGGACAGGATAAAGCTCAAAGGGCGCGTGCTGAATCTGGTCAAGAAAAATGCGGAAGGAAAGATGAAGCGCATCCTGAAAGTGCTTTCAAAAAAGACTAAACTGGAGATTCCGAATATAAAAGCGGCAATGCCGCAAAATTTATTTGGCCCAATTGATACGATGACACTGTTCAACGAGGGTGGTGGATTTAGAGTGCCCAAGGAATTTTCTGACGGTGCCTGGCTTGCGAGATATAGGGCCGTCTCTCAAACCTCACAGACAGGTGCAAACAGTCTAGTTCTCGCAACTGCACCGTATAAGGGGTTTGGAATAAAAGAACTGGATGCGCCCTCTGCCATGCACGCGAAATTTCCTGACTCGCACGACAAAAAACTGGACATGCTTCTAATACGACTGTGTGCCTTGACTGACAAGGCTGACAGACAAGCTGCGCTGATTATCAAATGCGAAGACAGGGCGCACAATTTATCTCAGATGGAGTCGCGTAATACGGATTATCAATTGAAAACTTTACGCACAACCGTGACGAGAATAATAGCGTACGCCATGCTCGATCATGATCAGAAAAATTATCCGCTATATAATGCCCTACCGCGCCTCATCGATACGACAGTTACTGCATATCAGGAATTTGAAAAAGCCTATCCCCTGCTCTTAACCGACACAGATAGAAGGTATATGGAACAACTCAATGAGTGGCAACGCGACGTCAAACGCTTTACCTTGCCAGACCATGTACAGTCCATGCTGAATGAGTATGAGAAATTAAAAAGTGCGCGTTAATCATCTAGTATATAATGGCGTTGTGAAACTATTAACACTGGTAATAATAGTACAGCCGCCGCGCATACTTCTTGGAATGAAGAAGCGCGGTTTTGGGCGTGGGTGGTGGAATGGATTTGGCGGAAAAGTGCAGTCCGGTGAGTCGATCGAGTCAGCCGCACGACGTGAGACGCTGGAAGAGGCAGGCATAGGTACTCGTAAGCTCCGCCACGCAGGTGTTTTGTTTTTTTATTTTGAAAACGATCCGGAGACGCACGAGGCGCATGTGTTCGTATGTGATGAATTTGATGGCGAGCCTATTGAAAGCGATGAGATGCGCCCGGAGTGGTTTGAGACAGACAAGATTCCATACGACGAAATGTGGCCTGCGGACCGCTTCTGGTTGCCGCTTTTACTTGAAGATAAAAGTTTTCGCGGAGATTTTTTCTTTACAAGAAACGATGAACTTATAAAGCATACGATTACTGTACTGGAAGATGTATAATCATCGTATAAACCACAATTAAATATGAAAAAAATATCAGTAGGATTAATTTTACTTGTAGCACTCGGCCTCTCCGCGTGTACAAGTAGTGTGGAAGACGATACGATCGCTGTCTCTTCGCCGGCTGTTAATAGCCTGGTTCAAAGCCCGCTCGAAGTCACCGGCAAGGCGCGCGGCCAGTGGTTCTTTGAAGGCAGTTTTCCGATTGAAATAGTTGATGCAAACGGTGAAGTGCTAGGCCAAAAATACGTACAGTCACTGGACAACTGGATGACCGAAGATTTCGTCGATTTCCGTGGAGAGATTGAATTTAGCAGTCCCAAAACGGAAACTGGCACGTTGATACTATCTGCGGATAATCCGTCCGGTCTGCCACAAAACGATCGATCTATTGAAATTCCTGTTATTTTCAAAAAATAAAACTTATGAATAGGCCAAAAATCGGCGGCCATGTATCAGCGGCGGGAGGACTGGTAAATGCGGTATTGAACGCGCAAGCAATAGGCGCGGAGTGTTTCCAGATTTTTGGCGCATCGCCACGGCAGTGGTCATGCGTGATGCCTTCACGTGGAGAAATAGAAAAATACAAAGATGCGTTGAGTAAAAGCGGCATCGGCCCGGTATACCTGCACGCGGCGTACCTGGTTAACCTCGCGAGTCCCGACAATGACGCAGTAGCAAGGTCTATAAAAAGCCTGATAGAACACCTGGAGATAGCACACGCGATAGGCGCCGCCGGGCTGGTATATCATATGGGCTCTACCGGAAAAGATTTCCCGAAAGAGCAAGCGATGGATCAGGTAGCACATGCTATGAAAAAAGTGCTCTCTGGCGTTCCGGGCAAGACGAAGCTGCTCATGGAAAACGCGGCCGGCGGCGGAACAAAACTTGGTGTAACGCCAGAAGAGCTCGGGATTATATTCCGCAAAGTCGAGTCGGACCGTACAGGCGTTTGTTTTGATACAGCACATGGCTTTGAGGCCGGAATAATCGACTACACTCCGAAAAGTATCAAAAGTGTTTTCTCTGCATTTGATAAGGAAATCGGACTTGAAAACCTGCCTGTACTACATGTAAATGATTCGAAAACCGGCTTTGACTCACGCAATGATAAGCATGAAAATATTGGCGACGGACATATTGGAATTGAGAAATTTCGGAATCTCGCACGTGAAAAAAGACTGCGTGACAAAGCCTGGATACTGGAAGTTCCCGGGTTTGACAAAGAAGGCCCCGATGCCCGCAATATAGATATTCTACACTCGCTTTTTGCATAACAAATCAAGTAGCAGATTGACTATTTGTAATCCAAAAACGTATACTATGAAGCAAGGTACATCTTATTTTTTAATAACCTCACTATGAAAGTCCTGTATTGGGTCACTTTCGTACTCACCGTAGTCGGTGGCGTCAACTGGGGCCTAGTCGGCTTCTTTGACTTTAATCTCGTAACCACGCTCCTCGGCGATGGCACAACAGCAACAAAGGTCATCTACGACCTAGTTGGTCTCTCATCGGTGTACATGCTTTTTAGCTGCACTATGGGCTCCGACAAGTGCTGTAGTTGATTGGATTTTTGATAAAATTAAAAACCCCGCGCGCCATTTAATCCGGTCCGTGGGGTTTTTTGTAGTACAATGACATCATGCGTACGAGCGAACCGATACCGGTAATCTATGAAGACGAGTACCTGCTGGCGATAGACAAGCCGGCCGGGCTGGACTCAGTACCCGGCCCAAATGTGTATCGCTATGTGCTTTCCGAATTCGGACGTGTTGGTGTTTTTCTACTGCACCGCCTGGATCGGAACACATCCGGTATCTTGCTTCTAGGTAAAATTAGAAGGCACCGCACTGCCCTGGAAGGAATACTGACAGATCCGGATACGGTGAAAACATATACTGCACTGGTAAAAGGCGTGGTTGAAAAAGACTCAGGGGTAATAAAAAAGATGCTTCCGGCGCGAACTGTCGATCTTTTCGTAAATGCGATTACCGAGTACAAGGTTTTGAAACGCTTTGAAAACGTGACTCTCGTCGAGGCCAGGATTAAGACGGGCCGTAAACATCAGATTCGCCTACACTTTGCCGGGCTGGGCCACCCGGTGGTCAACGACACTGAGCATGGTGACTTTGGTTGGAACAAAAAATTCCAGCGCCGGCACAAAACAAAGCGCCTGTTCCTTCACGCCTCATCGATTGAGTTCACGCATCCTATTACAAAAGAGCATCTAATAATACGTTCTGAACTACCGCCAAAGCTGATCACTGCGATAAGCACACTTATTGTATGAAAATACGAACACGGCTATACGCGACATGTGCAATGATCGTCTTTCTGTTTTTTGGCGCAATTATTGGCGCATTTGTGGCAAGATCACTGCGGAATAACAGTTCACACAGCTCGGCCTTCCTGTCTCAAAAAGCCTTTTACGACACTGCTTTTAACAGCATAGAAAAGGACAAAATCCCCTCTTTGTCCGGCGTTAAAGGCGCTGTAGTCAATCACCACCTGCTCTCTCCGCAGTTCATCGCGCGGGCATTAACCGCCGCATCTTATGGAAGCAAAAACCCTGAGACTGTGGTGCTGATAAGCCCAAATCACTTTGGGCGCGGGCATAACAATATCATCCTTTCCGCAAGTAATTGGGAAACGCCGTACGGAACGATCTTTGCGAATAAAAGTCTGGCAAAAAAACTTCGCGGAGAAAATGTGGCGGCAATCGATGAATCTCCTTTTGAATACGAGCATGGAATTTCGAATATAACTGCATTTATCAAAAATACTTTTCCGGACAGCACCATCTTGCCTGTTATAATAAAAGACTCTGTCTCTGCTCTACAGGAAGCCGCGTTTGCGGAAGAGCTTTTGAAAAACGCTCCGGAGAACTCTCTTTTTGTATTTTCTGCGGATTTTTCTCATTACACATCAGATGCCGGTGCGGATTTTCATGATGAAAAAAGTCTGATTATATTAAATAATTTGGAATATGCGAATGCGCATTTTCTAGACATCGATTCACAGGCTGGACTGCGAATCTTTTTAAAAATAATGGAATCGCTCGGTGCAAAAAGATGGACTATGCTTGATCATAGCAACTCGGCAAAAATCACCGACAGTGATGGGCAGGAGGGTGTCACAAGTCATATAACCGGAATATTTTCACGGAGCGAAGATATTAACTACAAAAAAAGCGCTACCATACTGGCTCTCGGTGACCTGATGCTTGATCGCGGCGTCGCGGAAACTATCGAAGAAAAAGGCGAAGATTTTGTTTTTGAAAAAATAAGCCGTTTTCTTGGCGGAAGCGATCTTGTCGTTGCAAATCTCGAGGGCCCTTTTACGGAAAAAATGCCTTTGCGTGAAGGGAAAGAGAAGATAAATTTTTCGTTTAACGAAGGCCTGACAGAAGTATTGGCAAAACTGGGAGTCACGCACTTAAATCTGGCAAATAATCATACGCTGGACAGCGGACTACCCGGACTGCAGGATACTAGAAATATTTTGACGAAAAACAACATACGTTATTTCGGTGATCCGCTGAACAAAGATGAAATATCGGATGTCGTGGAGATTCACGGGCTGGAAATTGCCTTCGTGGGCTTCCATCAGTTCAGCCAGTCCGGTTTTGACGATGTAATTAATGAGATAAAAAAACTCTCGGCATCTGCGGATTATGTAATGGTATATGCCCACTGGGGAGCCGAAATGTCCAAGTATCCATCTAGATCTCAAATAGATTTTGCGCGGGGTTTTATCGATGCAGGCGCGGATATCGTCATCGGCACGCATCCTCATGTGGTACAGCCAATGGATAAGGGCCATCCAATTTTTTACTCGCTAGGCAATTTTTTATTTGACCAAAATTTTTCAAAAGAGGTTATGCAAAATATCGGCATAGGAATAGCTATAACTCCGGAATATACGGACGTGTTCGTCTTTCCGATGGTGATTCGTGCCGGTCAGCCGCATCTTGCGGAATACTTAGGCAGGTCTATACTGTTAAAAAATATGGCTATCCCAGAGCGGATACGGCTATCAAACACAAAATAGTACATATATTTAATTATTCAAAGCATGGACACACCGGAGCCGGTTCAAAAAAGTCACGGTTTTTTGATCTTTATCGTAACTGCGGTGATATTTTTAAGCGTAGGGTTCGCGGCAGGTATATTTTTGTATGGCACGAATCCACTGGTGGATTTACCTGCTGATTCTGACCAAAAAGATACGGAAACCGCTGAAGCCGGTGATGAAGATAAAGATGAAGACGTCGATAACACAAATGATGTGGGGGGTTCCTCAAGTGTATTACCGGGTTTGATCCAGGACGATGGGCTGGTACAGTGGATCGCGCCAAAAAAACTTTCCAACCTTGGGCTTCTTCACACAGAAGATTATGACGAGCCCGACTACTACAGCGTCGGCACATTTGTCGACGGCAAATACGATGGTGGCGAGGTGATTCTCGTGCTGGCATATCCAAACACCATGTCTTTTGGCGGCGATATTTTCCGATTTGTGCGCAAGGACGGCAAGTACACACTACTTGGAAAACATTCGAGTGAGATGTTTGACGTCAGCTATCCTCCAGATCCAAATAAGCAAAATCTGTATGATTTTTTTGATGGCGACTATGATATCAGCTCTCTTGTCCTACCGGAAAAAATACGCGGGCCGGAAGCCGGACAGGTCATATACAGGGATTCATATGCCAATGCTGTCTTCTCTGAGCGCTTTGAAGGGGCGAAGCCAAAGAAAGTATTTACAGATCACAAATCGGGAGATGTATACACTGATGACACTAACGCTGGCGGCGG
>JBBTWW010000004.1:0-6555 GCA_038062595.1 Patescibacteria group bacterium
TTGTAACAAAAGAAAACAGTAACCACGTGTCCACTTTTTGGGGTACAGATCATGGCTCCGAGGGCGGGATTCGAACCCGCAACCCTCGCGTTAACAGCGCGATGCTCTACCGTTGAGCTACCTCGGATTATCTAAAGGTCAACGCGCATTATATTAACTGCAAAATCTGCAGATCACAAGTATAGCTGTGATATGCGTTAATTCTAGCTTGAGTATATGGACATGGATCAGGTATAATCCTAATTAAATTTACTACTTTAACCTACGCTTCGTATGATGGACAAATCGTGTCAGCAAAGCTGGCAAGACATCTCGCTACTGATAGTCCGGCTTGCTGTAGCGGCCTTATTTCTTAGTGCCGCCTGGGGCAAGTTTACCAACTGGGACGCAACGCAAGAGTTTATTCGCGGTACCGGCGGTATTATAACCCTGCCTGCATGGTTCCTTACGGTTTACTCCGTACTTCTTCCATTCGTTGAAGCGTTCATCGGCCTTTCATTCCTGCTCGGTTATTGCCATATGCTCGGCAGTACGCTGATGTTTCTCGCGACATTTTCGTTCTGGATCGTACTTTCAAAAAACCCATCATTCCCGGGCATTCTCAACGACTTCCACTTCTACCTCATGTTGCTCTCGCTCATGACATTCTCATTTGGCTACGGCAAATATCGCCTGCTGTCATGCAATTTCAAGTGCTGTAAGGACTAAATTTAAATCTAAAAATGTGAATTTAAAAAGGAGCCGTTTCATCGGCTCTTTTTTAGTTGTGGCTTTATCTGCAGAAAGTTTTTCAAAATTTTCTTGCCGTATTCAGTGGCAAAACTTTCGGGGTGGAATTGAATGCCGTAAACCGGATATTTCTCGTGCTGTATAGCCATTATCAATTTATCTGCCGCAGTTTCTGCAATAACAATGAAGCACTCCGGTAATGATGATTTACTGATGATCAACGAGTGATATCTCATCGCATTAAAATTTTTCGGCACACCGGAAAAAATTGGAGACTTATATATCACATTTATTCGTGAACTTTTACCGTGCATAATTTTTGGCGCATGGGATATTTTCCCGCCAAAGACAGATGCAATGCCCTGATGCCCCAGACAAACTCCCAAAATTGGAACTCCGCTTTCTCCAAGTTTTTTAATTACCTCGGTGCACACGCCAAAGTCTTTTTTTCTCTTCGGATTTCCGGGACCCGGTGAAATAACTATATGGGATGGCTTAAGTTTTTTTATTGAGCTCAACGAAATCTCATCATTTCTATAAACAACCGGCCTGCCACCAAGTTCAGCCAGGTACTGATACAGGTTGTATGTAAAAGAATCGTAGTTATCTATAAGAAGCGTCATGCAGTCGTTGTTTGCAATATTTTTACCTCCTTATTAAGCCTTTCATCAAGCAATAATCGCTGAGCTTCAAGATCATACTGCATTTGGAGATTGAGCCAAAATTTGGCGGAATTGCCAAAATATCTGCCAAAACGAAGTGCGGTATCGGCAGAGATTGCACGTTTACCATGGACAATCTCGTTAATGCGTCGTGGCGGAACGCTTATGTCTTTTGCCAAGCGATATTGCGTTATATCCAATGGCTTTAAAAATTCTTCGGCCAATATATCTCCTGGATGTATTGGATTGATTTTTATCATAGTAATTAGTGATAATCCACTATCTCAAGGTTATATGCATGACCACTACTCCAAGTAAAACATATTCTCCACTGATCGTTAATTCTGATACCGTACACACCAGCCTTAGAGCCCTTTAATTTTTTAAGATGATTTGACGGCGAAACACGTAGATCGTTTATGTTCGTTGCGGCATTTATTATTTTTAACTTTCGTGCCGCCGACCGCTGTATGTCTTTTGGCAATTTCCACGAAAATGTTCCGTCAAAAATCTTTTCTGTCTCACTATCGTTAAAGCTCCTTATCATAATAACGCGCCGCGTTAATAATGTCAAATTTGAATGAATCAGACAAGCAAATTCTTAGCACAATAAGATGAAATTTTTTTAAAGTTTTAGTGAAGAAATTATGAAAAAAATGTGAAATCACGGATTTTTCACATTACCTGTCCTAACCTGTAAACCCGAGCCGTAACCATTGACAAAATGGCGATTTTTTGCTAAGCTCTGACCTTCTCGTTTTTTAAGTTTTTAACCCCGTGTAATACGTATGATTAAAAAAATCTGCCTTTCCATATGTGCCTTCCTGGTGATTATATCGCCCCTATCTGCCTTTTCTTTTGACTTCTTACAACCTGAAAAACAGGTAGAGAGTCAGGAGGATCAGATAACAATACATAACTGGAATCCGTTAAAGGGAGACAGGATCGTCTTTGATACCAATAATAATATCGGCTACCTCATACATGAGAACAATAAACGCCTGGAGTTCCCTATTATTACAGGTCAACGTCGCCATCTCTACTATCTGGGCCTCTCGTACAATGGTGCGACCCCGAAGCAGAAGTGGGTGGCCAAGGAGCTGAAGATCCAGGGAGATAAGTACACCTACGGCAAAGAAGGTACATTTATACGACTCTTTGCAAACGGCAAGGCGACACACTACGGCATACACACGCATGCCGCGGAAGAGATAATGTTCGCACGTGAAGACCGTTATCAGAGCATGGGTTGTCCGATTGTAAAAAAAGAAATTCTCGACATCATAGAGAAAACTTTTGAACTCAACGAAGGCGAGCTCAACGTGTGGACCATCTAGTGCTATACTTGAGCACATGATGGAAGAGCATGAGAGCTCTAGTCTCTCGCTAAATATACCGGCGTTTATGCGCAAGCATGAGCTGAAGCGAAAGTCCACGCGAAGGAAGCTTCTCATGACCGCGCTCGATAGAAAGAAGGCCGGACTCCCGCCGCCACAATTAAAAAAATCCCGCGCCACCGGTAGTAAGATAATCGTCGAGACAGGTTTAAGGGCTACTTTGCCGCAATTAAAAGTGATGCTCGCGGAGCCGAGGCTGGAGTACGAGTCACAGCCGATGATGAAATTCCAAAAAAGTGCCAGTCCGATAACGCGCGAGCGCAGAAAAAAAGCAGACGTCAGACGAACGATACGTCAGCGAAAACGCGTGGATGAAACGAATGTAAAGCAAAAAACCAAGCCCGTCGCCGTCGTCACGCACTATCTGGACAAGCTGGAGGTGGCGATCTTAAAACTCGCCAGCGCCGTGCGCGAGGGAGACCATCTGATATTCGAGAGTCATGATCAGCTCATCACGTCCATGCAGATAGACAGGAAGCCGGTGAAGCGCGCGATGAAAAACGCGGAGATCGGGATTAAGGTGGACCGACCGGTTGCCGTGGGCGGACTGGTATACAGGAAAACCTGAGAACTCATATATAGTGTATAATTGTCCTTGCGATGCGCATACTCGTACTCATATCACCACTGCATGCCGGCGCCGAGCTGGCGCTGAACAAGCTTGTAAAGCGCCGCGACTTTGAGATAGTCGGTGTAGCGCGTACCAGCCTGGCGTTCACTTCACGGCACCTGTGGCATTACGCCCGCTATACTACGCGGCGCACGGGAGTGTACTACGCAGTGATGTTCCTGCTTTTTATCAATGTGCATGTTATCGCCGCGGCAATTGGCTCTCTTATGTTTTGGGTCGTACGCAAAAAGCGTTGGTTCACTATCGATGCGTTGATTGAGAAATACAAAATTCCGCTTCACCAAACTTCCGACATCAATGATGCCGCGAGCCACGAGTTCATTCGCTCATGTGCACCGGACATTATGGTGTCTCTGTATTTTGATCAGATTTTGAAAAAAGAGACTATCTCCATCCCTCCGCAGGGCACGATAAATATGCACCCTGGACTCCTGCCGCACTATCGCGGACTGTGGGCGCATTTTTGGAATATTTTTAATGGCGAGAAGAAAGGCGGCGTGACGATACACCACATGGATGAGACGCTCGACACTGGCGACATCATCGTGCAGGAGAGTTTTTCGATAAAAAAAACCGACACCAAGTGGCGACTGCGTCTACGTGCGGCGCGTCATGGCACGCGTATGCTCATCGACGTTTTGAAAAAAATAAAGGCTGGAATAAAACTGCCGAGAATAAAACCAGTCGGCATTGGCAAATACTACACCACGCCTGACAAGGAGCAGTTGAAGGCATTTTTCGCTCGCGGGAAGAAGCTATTTTCCATCCAGGACTTCTGGCGCAGTATGAAAAACATGTTATGAACATAATATAGAAAATCTCCACTCTCTGTTGATTCGTTTTTTTAGAATCTTACTTCCCCGGGGGCGGGCCGACTCGCGTCGGCCCGCCCCTTTCGCTCACTCGCCGAGTTCCCAGAGGGGGAACTCGAGGACGTTATACTTCAGGAGCAGCATGCTCCCGGCTATCAGGAACGCCACGACGACACCCGCGAGGGCGCCGCCGGCAAAAATCCCGATTCCGGCGTTGTACCCGTGCTCCTTGTCCCACACCGGCGCCACCCGGCTGAGAACCTTCTTGATGGCCGCTCCCACGAAAATCGCGCTTGCCATCTCGAACGGCAAGAGCATCGCGATCCCCATCCCCATGGCCGAGGGGATGAACCGTTGCAGGCCCTCCTTCCTTTCAAGGAGAGTAAAGATCACCCCGACGATCGCGGCGATCCCTGTCACGGTCCAGTGGAGCGTGGAGAACTGCTTCCCGCCGGCTAGCAGTTCCGCCATGCCAGCCCACACCTGCGCTCCAGGTGCGGGCAAGGCAGCCTTCCCGAGCTCGAACGTGTGCGTGATCACCCAGAACATGAGCGGCGCCACGAGCGCGCCGATCGCCACCGAGAAAAACTGCATGTACGTCTGGTGGAGCGGGTTCGTTCCGATGATCTTGCCGCACTTGTAGTCGACCATCATGTCTCCGGCCATCGTGGCTCCGGCGCCCGCAAGCAAACCGATCGCAAGGAGCACCTGAGGGTCCTTGCGAAGGTCAGCCGGCAAGAACGCCATCATCACGACGATCGTCGTCATCGCGGCCGCACGAACGGGGTTGATGTTAGCCGCCCCCGTAGCGCGCACCGCGACAAACGTGAGCGCCCACATGACGGCGATCGCCACAAGGACGTTGTGCCATGGGATCTTGTGCTGCACCCCGAACACCTTCACAGCGACTGTGACCAGTGCGAGGAACAGCAGGATCCATGACGCCACCGCCCAAGGCGACCTCTTCTCTTCGATTCTCTTCGTTGCGCTTTCTCCTCCTTTCTTCACGATCAGCCCAATGATGGGCTCGACCAGCGAGATACCCAGCATCATCGCGATCCCGAACCACTTGTGAAGTTCGGCCGAGTCCTTCAGGTCCAGTCCGGCGGTCAGCCCCAGCGGTTTGAAGAAGAACAGACTCAACAAACCGCCGACGAGCAAACTCACACCGGTCCGGAACGAAACGACGAAACCGATCCCCACGAACAACGGTTCGGGGCTCCACGCGAAGCCGAGTTCTCCTCCGAGCGTTGCCACGCCGACCTTCTTCGCCGCGTACACGCCGACCTTCGGAGCATAGATGCTGTGGATCAGCACCCCGGTTCCGATCTTCACCTTCGTCAGGAACGTCAGCAACAGGCTCCACAGCCCAGCCGTCGCCATGACGATGGAAGCCCGCTTAACGCGGGCAGGATCGTCGCTTGTTGCGGTTCTCAGAAGTTCGCTCGTGATGACGGCATCCGGGTAGGGAAGCGTCGAGTTGGTCACCATCGACCGCCGAAGCGGTATCGCGACGCAGCAACCTATGAAACAGGTCGCTGCCATCATGGCGTAGACGTAGGACAGCGGAAGTTCAGACCTTCCCGCCACCTGCATCGATGCCATGCACGCGATGATGAAACCGACCGACGCACCTCCGGACGCACCCGTCTGAATCAAGTTCATGCCGTGGATGTCCTTTCCCATCCACTTCTGTGCGATCAGGATCGTGAGCAGGACGGAGAGAACAGTGCCACTGTCCCCCCATCCCGTCGCCAACGTTCCGTAGACGTTGATCGCGGTCTGGAAGACCGTAATCAACGCCGTCAGGAACAACACCGGAACCCATCTCACCGTATACATCGAAACGCCTCCGTCGTCGGAGTCTCACTGCTGACGTCAATACCTGATTATCAAAGAACATCAAGGACCAATTGTAGCGCTCAGAAACTTATGACATAGCAAAAAGGCTTGTCAACCTTTGAAATACATTGTATTTATATCTATTCGTACACGTCTTTTGCCAAAACTTGCCGCGGTCTTTTTGCGGGCACAAAAAAAGTCCCAAATGGGACCCAGTTCGAATTCAAAAATTTAAATGACGTTGCATATATTATACCACACCCCTTTCCCAGAAATCAAATAATTTTCATTATATAGCATATATGCTCTATATTAGAGGGCAAGTGACAGCATTATTGGCAAAGTTGATTTATACAGTAATTTTGGAGTACAATCCGGTTCTCTATGCATCTTAAGACTTTGGTAAAAACGCTGGAAGACATTAGAAAAACACATGCCGATGGCAGAGAGTATTGGTGCGCCCGTGAGCTATATCAATTACT
>JBBTWW010000005.1:0-2231 GCA_038062595.1 Patescibacteria group bacterium
GCAAAAATTCCGCGAGTTGCTGATGGCCGCGCCAAAACTCATGGCACCGACTTCAAAGTGCGAAAATTGCGAGTATAACGTTTTTCTTTTCGCCTCAAAAGACTGTTACATGTGCCGCGGGGCGAGCTACATGGAGCGTTGTTTTTATTGCTATACGTCGGCAAAAAATACTGACTGCTCCGATCTTTCATTTTCCATGAACTGCGAACTAGGCTACGAATGCATCGATTGCGACCATATGTACAACTGTAATCACTGCCAAAAAAGTCACTCGTGTACGGACTGCGAGCACTGCTACGACTGCAGAAATTGTACGAACTGCTTTGGCTGTGCAGGTCTTCGGCAAAAAAATTACCATATATTCAATAAGCCGGTTTCAAAGGATGAGTACGCGATGGAGCTGAAAAAGGCAAAATCTCTTCCGCCGGACGAGATAATACGCCGAATTGAGGAACTGAAGCGCGCAATCCCGCATCAAGCTCTCTATGGATCCGGCAATGAACATGTTGCCGGAGATTTTGTAAACAACAGTAAAAACTGTTATTACGCATTTAATACCGACGGCAGTGAAGACTGTGCATATACTTTTGACGAAATTATAAACTGCAAAGACTGTGTGGACATAACGCACACGCATAACTCTGAACTGTGTTATCAAACCTCAAGCTGTGACAGAGGGTATAACTGCAATTTTGTCTTTTGGTCGGAAAGCTGTACAAACTGCGAGTACTGCTATTGTCTGATGAACTGCTCTGACTGTTTCATGTGTACGAACCTGCGCGGTAAGAAATACCATATTCTAAATGAGCCATACGAAAAGGACGCGTACTTCAAAAAAATAACGGAAATCAAGGAACAGCTGAAAAATGGAGGTATATACGGTCAGCACCTGATATACCTGGCGCTACAAGATACTCCTGAAGTGGCGCAATTCTTTCGATAATATTGGGCTAATATTGTATAATGCTGGCGGTATGAAACTCGAACACGCATCTATTGAAGATGTAAAAAAGAATATTTTGAAAGTGGTTGGCAAGTACCTAGACCTGCAGGAATACCGCGTTTTTATTTTTGGATCGCGCGTCACAGGCGGGAGTCGTGAAACCTCCGATATCGATATCGGAATAGAGGGGCCGAAGCCCGTTTCCATTGACATACTGGCCCGCATAAAGGGAGAGATACAGGACCTGCCAATGCTGTATACTGTGGACGTCGTGGACTTTAATACCGTTTCTGACGACTTCAGGCAAATAGCCCTGCGCGCTCGCGAATTTCTAACGTAATGAATATGTCAAAACTACCGATCATACTGGAACAATTTGAAAATTCGCTAACCCAGTTCGGTGCAGTGTTGGCTATGGAGAAAAATCCAATCGTCCGCGACTCTGCGATTAAACGTTTTGAGATTACACTCGACCTTTCATGGAAAGCGGCAAAGGCTTTTCTCAAAGAACGAAAAGGCGAAGACTGTAATTTTCCAAAAGACTGTGTGCGTAAGGCATTCCAGGCGGGACTGATCGGCTATGATGATGAGTGGATAACCCTGATCGATCTGCGCAATAACTCAACGCATATATACAATGAGACATTTGCGGACGATTTATTTGGCAAACTTCCGCATGCACAGAAATTATTTCTTGAATTACTGAAAAATCTCAAAACACTATGAAGATCTCTCTCAACTGGTTACGTGATTTCGTCGACATTCCGGCCAAATATTCCGGTAAGGAGATTGGCGACCTGCTCACTCTGCGTACTTGTGAGGTGGAGGATGTACAAGATCTAGGCGCTGAGTTTGCCAATATGGTAGTGGGTAGAGTCGTCTCCATACGTCCGCACCCAAACGCCGACAAGCTACGCCTCGTCGACACCGATATTGGCGAAAAAACCGTGCAGGTCGTGTGTGGCGGCGCAAATGTACTGGAAGGTATGCTGGTGCCAGTGGCATTGCCGGGCGCGAAAGTGAAGTGGCACGGTGAAGGTGAGCCGGTGGTTTTGGAAGAGGCAAAAATTCGTGGCGAGACTAGTGTAGGAATGATTTGCGCCGGCGAGGAGATCGGACTCGAGTCCGACAATCTTCCCGGTCAGTCAGAGGTGCATATACACGACCTTTCCGGTCTTAATGTGAAGCCTGGAACCGGTCTTGCAGAGGCGCTCAGCATGAAGGATGTAGTTTTGGATATTGATAATAAGTCGCTAACTCATCGCCCGGACCTGTGGGGACACTATGG
>JBBTWW010000006.1:0-5450 GCA_038062595.1 Patescibacteria group bacterium
AACGCAACACTAGTGACGCGAACGTTGTACGAAATACATTTTTTCTTTCTCTAAATTAACAAATAAAATATGAAATTTCTAAAATTACTAAAGAAACACATATGGACAATACTGCTTATTATTTTTTTAGCCGCCTCCTTCATCAACAAATACGGCGATAAAATAGTTGATTGGTATAAAATACAACCTTATCTAGCAAAAGTGGATGATTGCTATCAAGAAGCGATAGCTAAGACAGAGAAAAAAGTAATCGGCCTTGATTATTCTTGTGCAATCGACGTAGCTGCAACTATATATGAAGAGGATCCCGATTTAGCCGTAGCAATTTGCAGCAGATATAGCTTTTTACCAGAAAATGAGCCATTATCAGCTTCAATATGTCGTCAGCAAATTGAAGGTGAGTTAAATGAAACAGGCTCAAATAAGGACTCATCAAACACGGGGACCAAAACAGAAATTACTGAGGTTTCAGAAACTCAAGTCAACGAAATTACAGCAAATACCACAAGTCAATTACAAAATACATTCGAGAACACAAAATACGGATACTCTTTTAGTTATCCTGAAAATTATAAACTCTCGAACTGGGATGACTATAATGATGACATTAAAACATCCAAAAGCATTGCATTATGGGATGAAAATGAGAAATATTTTTTCATTGTTGATGTTTTAGATCCAGAACCACTAAAAGAGTATCCTGATTTTCAGGATGCAGTTGAAAGATATCAATTGCCACTTAAAGATTATGTAGACTATATATACGCACAAAATAACCCTAAAGAAGTATTTGGGCTTGTTTCATATACAGTTGGCGGGGGAAAAGGCTATCAAATGTGGATTACCAACAGTTTTTGCGATGGTAACTCATGCAGAACTGTCGAAATTGACAGCGCATACTTTTATGTGAAGAATAATCAAGGCCTCATTATCAAAATCAGCATTCCGCTTGGGGGAGGCGAGCCAGAAAATATTTTGGCATCATTTAAAATTCTATAAGTTAGAAAAAATGCACATCATATAACTAACTATATCGCGGTCAAGCAAAAGAGTGGTATTTTTCATGAATTGATGAATGGTGTGCCGCGTGACCAGACGGCGCAAAGGGCAACGCGGTACGGTTTCCCTTCGGAACGTTTTTGTAGGAAGAATTTCTGGAACATATTTTCATGTAGTTTGCGGACCAACCCCGGGAATGCTTCGGAGAAGCTTTTGCGTCGACGATTCATGACTGCGCAACTCCGCATCAATGCCAGCTTGAGTGGTGCAGACATGAAATTCTCTCTTTGAAATATCTATCCCGATGTGGTATTTCATATATTGAATTGTTATGAAGTATTAGCCATATTCTCTAAAGAGAAAAAGAAATGGCGAGTACTGCGACTGGCTCTCGGAGAGACAAAGCAGGTTCGTGTGTGATTCGGGGCTGATACCCCAATAAGTACATGATTAGTATACGAACATGGGCTAGCCGGTTTGCTCGCTAAAAAATTACTTATTAATTCTTACTCACATGATAAAAATTGTAACATTGGCCGTCACCCTTCTGATAGGTCTTATCATTGGCGAAGTTTCGGTAAACTACCGTAAAACGCAAAATGTTACTGGCTTAAGCGTTACCTCTGAACAAAGCAAATGTACTAAACAAGGAGGATATTGGTTGATAGGGTCTGTTATCTCAAGATGTATACTTCCATATTCCGATGCAGGGGAAAAATGTACAAGTTCGGATCAATGCTTAGGTCAATGCGTAACAAATATAATAAGTCAACTTGGTAAAGAAGGAGTATGCCAATATGATACTAGCAATCAGGGTTGTTTTAATGCGATAGAAAGTGAACGGTTCACTTGTTTGATGGATGATATAATGGTTAGTTGCGATAGTAAAGATTGGGATACTTGGTGCGACTCACTTAAAGGAGAACTCTTTGAATTAAATTAGCACGACTATCACCTAACACGTTAGGCGCCATAGCGAAAAGCCAAAAATTTGACGAGTTTTGATAGATTTGTTAGTCTGCTATTGCATGGTTGAAATAATTCAATAATTTATTTATTAACATTAACCAACAAAACTATGAGAAAAGCATTTGCAATATGGGTGGCTTTGATGATGGTGTTCAGTATTGTGCCGGTGGCTTTTGCGGAAGAGGCGATCTTTGAAACAGTAAGGCCGGAGGTTGATGTTGTTCCAGGACAAAGTGTAACGGTCATGGTTAAAACACCAAGTGGCAGAAATGTCAGTATTGGTATAAAAATAAGCGGAATGGAGAGATAAGCGGAAAGATCGCGTTAGCGGTTCGTTTTCCCGAAGAAGCACTCACGCATATTTTGGCCTGTTTAAGCACTCCGTGCTATGTTTTACCATAGTCAAAGTCCGTACAGTCAGCGACCGTTAAAGGAATATTTAGATAATACGTCTGAGGGAAAAATTCTGATCGCCAATCCATTATTAATTTGCGCATTATTCGTAGCAATTAAAAGAAAAAAATATAGAGAAAAAAGCTTAATTCTTTTGAGTAAATTAACGGACCAAAATTTCTACGATGCAATTGTATTCACAAATTGAGAGAAAACAGAAAAATTCTTAAAATCTACATCAGTAAACACGCACTTTTTCCGCAAGCGGAGAAATAGGCCGGCTAGTTTTCTAAAATCTCGCGCACCACCTCACGATCGTCCCATGGAATCTTTCCTTTTGAGGTAACTTGAACCGGTTCGTTGCCTTTTCCAAAAATGACAACAGTGTCGCCCTCGCGAGCGAGTTTTTTTAAAGCAAAAGTTATGGCTTCACGACGGTCCGGAATCTTCCAAAACGACTCCCCTTCCACCTTATTCTTAACTCCCGCGGCGACTGCGTTGATGATCTCAAAACGATCCTCGTCATACGGATCGTCGTCAGTAATAATAACGTAATGACATAAACGCCCCACGATCTCACCCATGGTTGGGCGCTTTGATCGATCGCGGCCACCACCGGGGGCGCCACCAACTGCAATGAGTCTCCCTCTGGTGACCGAGCGGTAAAAGTCAAAAAGTTTTTCCAGTGAGGCCGGATGATGCGCGTAATCCACAACAATGGTAAATGGCACATCACAGTCCACAACTTCATACCGTCCAGGCATGGAGGCGACAAGCTCCAGGGCGGATTTTATTATTTCTTTTTTGATTTCAAGCGCGGTAGCCGCCGCGCAAGCCGCGAGGACGTTGTACACATTTGACTCACTCGGCAGTCTGAGATTTACATCGATAGATCCGCCATCCGGAAGAATAATGGAACAAGAAGTTTTGTCTGCAAAAAACCGGACGTCGCTGGCGTGGATATTCCCTTCTTTAAGCCCAAAACACAGCTTGCGCGGGGCGAGCGCACGATTGAAAAAATCATAATTTTCATCGTCGCCATTCAACACCACCGCACGGCGCACTTTTTTGAATAACAAAAATTTTGCGGCGCGGTACTCCTCAATGCCTCCGTGATACTCCACGTGCTCCGGCGATAGATTGGTAAACACTGCGACATCGACAGGAATACCCCACATGCGCGACTGCACCAGCGCCTGTGAAGTAACCTCGATCACCAGATACTCGCAACCGGCGCGGGCCATATTACGTAGCATCGCATTCAGCATAAATCTGCTGAGCGTGGTGAGCTTCGTCTCATTTACTATCTTCGTGTCACCGATCAGGAAGTGCGAGCCGGAGAGTAATCCAGTTTTTTTCCCCGCTTTTTTCAATATCTCAGCTATCAAAACCGCAGTTGTCGTCTTACCGCTCGTGCCGGTCACGGCAATGACGGTCATACCGCTCGCAGGAATCCCGTAACAAACGCTCGAAAAAACAGCGAGCAGGCTATGGTATAGCAGAAGCAGTGGATTGCGCGGGCTGATTAGTGATCGGATGAAATTTAGTATTTTATTCATGAGTTATTTCTTTGGCAAGCAGCTCTTTTGCGAGTCGGATATCTTTGGCTATTTCAGTTTTCAAATCCTCAACGTTTAAAAACTTCTGCACGTCGCGGATTTTTTCAAAAACCTCAACGTCCGCCTCATTGAGTCGTGCGTCTCCAGCCGGCAACTCAAATAGATGCACCTCAAATGTAGGACTGGTACCGCCAAATGTCACGCGCGGACCATAGTGTGCTACACCATCATGCATGGTGACACCGCCCTGCGGGATGAAAATCCTGCACCTGTATATGCCAAATGTAAGACCAGAAGGCACGGCACCGACATCAAAATTGATAGTCGGGAAGCCAATTCCAGCCCCTTTCCCCTCCCCTGCAACAGTATGTGAATGAAAGCGCATCAGTGTCTTATAGTTTTTGCTTTATATTTCTCGATATGTCGCTGGGCTTTTTCAAAAATACCATCAACGGCCTCTGTGACTGTAGCGCCGGTGACATCTACATAAAAACTATCCGCAGGCAGATGTATCTGAGCGCGGATACCGATACCATTTTTGCCCCGCAGAGCGGGGTCAACCGGCCTCTCGACGTCTACGTGAACAATACTGGACTCATCCGAAACTTTGCCAGAAAACTTTTTCAAATTTCCCAACTTCCGCTCGATGTACCCGTGATCGCGATCAGAAAGCACTACGTCTTTTGAACGGATTACGATTTGCATAGAGGCAAAATGTTAAAGGATAAATGTGTGATCATCCCTCATTGTAACACACTTCGAAGCCTCTCACGCTCGTTTCAAAAAACCCGCAACCAGATCGCGTAAAACAGCCTCCGGGTCATCTGATTTTACCACCCCGGACGCCACCAGAACTCCCTGCGCACCACGCGCTATGGCAACCTCAACGTCATCACGTCTCTTTACACCGGCACCGACCAGCACCGGAATTTCTTTTGGCACCTCGCGAACAGCGTGTGATATCAACTCCGGATTTGCTGTGGAGACCGAGATGTCGCCGCCGATAAGTTCCGGAGGTTCTACGGCAATCGCGTGCGGCTGAAATTTTGAGAGCCTCTTTGCCTCATTGTGCTCCTGTGCACACATGAGGATAAATAATCCACACTCCTTGGCGCGCACTATCGCCTCGGCAATCAACTCATCACTGATCTGGTGCTCTGCGTGATTGATCAGCGTACCGACGACGTGCGCGTCACGCAGTGTCTCGGCGAGAGTAAATCCGGTGTACTGACCGGGCATGAACGGGTCCAGATGCTGTGCGAACACCGGAATCGAGACCTGCTCGGCTATCATGCGAAGATCCACCGTCTGGACCGCTATTGCTATGGAACACCCCGTTTCGAGGGCCACTTTTTCGTGAATTTTGGCTAGTATAAGCGCTTTTTCGCCCGTTGCGGCCGGATAGGTCTTAAAGTTCGTAACCAGTAGTGGAAACTGCATAAGGATCAGGTTAGGGGGATTTGAAAAATTCACGTATTTCTGGTATAATTATTAGATTAATTAAACACAAATCGCAACGTCATATGAGTG
>JBBTWW010000007.1:0-1965 GCA_038062595.1 Patescibacteria group bacterium
CACCACCACCTCCTACGGAAACACCGGACAAACCCGAAAGCCCTTCCTGCCTCGGATGCAACGCCACAGATTCCGGAACCACACCCGAAACCATCATCGCTACCATAGCCGCCGCGGCGATGCTGAGACGCAGAAAAAGAAATTTATGATACACTGAAATCATGAATGCAAACATTGGCAATAAGATAAACGTGATCGCTGATAAAATAGTACGCACCGTACGCCCAGAAAAAATCATTCTATTTGGTTCACGTGCGTGGGGCACGCCAAATGCAGACAGCGATATAGATTTATTTGTAATAAAAAAAACGAACCGCTCAACAAGAGATGTGGCGCGGGAGATAGATGCTTCAATATGGGGTAGCGGTATGCCGGTTGATGTTATCGTATACACTCCTGAAAATGTTGAGAAGAGGCTTGCAATGAAAGATTTTTTTGTCTCAGATGTCATGCAAAAAGGTAAAGTGCTTTATTCTGCTTAATTAAAAACTTCAGTTATGTCGACTTGTCACGAATGGCTACAGTATGCTGAAGAGGACCTGACAGTTGCACGTTTAACTCTTAGAGAAGACGGACCGCCAAATCAAGTCTGTTTTCACTCTCAGCAGATTGCCGAAAAATGCCTTAAGGGCTTTCTTGTTTTTTCAAAAATAAAATTTGATAAAAGCCACAATCTCATCTATTTGCATGAACTGTGCGTCGGTGCTAATTCACAAGTGAGAGACTTACAGGATGATGTAGTATATCTGAACCGTTTTTATATTGAGACGCGTTACCCGGGTGATTTTCCTGATTTTTCAAAAAAAGAGGCCGAGGAAGGTTATAAAGCCGCAATGCGCGTAATGGAATATATATCTGCGCTTTTGAATTGATTTACCGCAAAAACGCACGAGGTTTTTAGCTGTATTGATAAACTTGAAATATGGCCTCAATAAGGGTATAAGTGTATTCTCAACCTATATATCTATGGTGAAGCCGGATAGATTAGGAGGTTCACCCGCAGAAGCTGCATCTGAGAGCAGGGTTTCTTTGGGCATGCGTGATACTGCCAGAGTTGTCAGCTCTGTGGCAGCTGCGGTTGCGGCTACTCTTGCATCAAGTCAGGCCTATGCCCAGGATATGCCTGCACCGATGGAGTTTCCGGGAGTTAATGGAGGAACATCGGTTGAAAAGTTAACTCTAAATCCGGATAGTAGGGTCCGATGGGTTAAGTGTACGCAGCCAAATTGCAATGGTGACGATCTGCAGTTGCAATCATCTTTAGACATTACTGAAGATGGAATAAGTATAGGCGAAATAGAACCTCAAGATCCATCAACTACACCCTATGGACAGCAGGTAATTGTGACGGAGAGTGGTAATACATTTGTAGATGATGGAGGTATAATCTCTAGAAATGGGGAACCGTGGTTCAGTCATATCGACGGAGGCGGTCTCTGGTCAATTAGCCAGTACCCTGGTGGACGATTGGCAATTGGATTAACAAGGAGCCCAACTCAGACTGGTAGTGCCGATATTTTCCTGATAGATGAAGATACGCCAAGTGGCAGTTTTACTGATTTTTGGAATGCGGCAGTTCCTTTACGCGACATAAATAGAACGGATAGAAATGAATTTGGTATAGCGGTATTTCCGGGACGCGGAGAGGCGTTTGTAAGCGTTCAGCAACTTCGGGAAGGCGCTGTTGATATGCACGATGTTATTTCATCGCCGGATTTAGTTAGATACGAATCTGACAGATCTCCATACGATCCTGAACATAGATGGATTAATCCGCGTTTTGCATCTGCATTAAATGACTCCGAGGCATTTGAAATGTCACCATCATGTGCTGAACAAGTGTTAATCGATGATGCAACAGGTGATAGAACACTGGCCTCGTGTCTGGCATTTGAAAGGTACAATGATGGAACTCGACTCTCCACCGCCCTATACTCCTGCGTATACATGCCAGCCCCGCCGGCA
>JBBTWW010000008.1:0-18494 GCA_038062595.1 Patescibacteria group bacterium
GCGTAGTCTCGCGTGAGATCATAAAAAGTCTTTTATCTCTTGTCCGCTTTCTTGCAAATCCGCGTGATGTCGTTTCATTTTTCTCGATAATCAGTAGTGATATTTTTGGCATGCCGATGGAGGAGGTTGCTATGATTATGAAAAAGGCACGATATGACAATGCGAATCTATTTGGGTTATTAAATGGCAACGGCCAGGGATCTTTATTCGATTCGTCCGATAGCAGGGGGAAACTTCACAATATATTGAAAGAATTACTGGAGTACTCCCGATCATCAGGAGTATCAGATGTCATAGGGCGTTTTTTGGAAAAAACAGGACTCTTAAAATCTTTGTGTGCCAATGAGACTCCGGAAAATATACAGAAGATCGAGGATATATCGGCTTTTGGTAAACTTCTTGCACGATTCCAAGGAGTTTATGGAGATCGCAGAGTCGGAGAGTTCGTCGAGTATATAGATTATCTGGAGTTTTCGCGTGAAAATACACAGGAGCAGAAGCTCGATCCCGAGGCGGTCAAGATTCTAACGGTCCACGGAAGCAAGGGGCTCGAGTTTGATGCCGTATTCATCCCCTCTCTCGTCGCACAGCGCTTCCCGTCGACCGACCGCTCGGAGGCGATAGGGATTCCGGAGGAGCTCATAAAAGAATCGATTCCGGCCGAAGAAGATCATATGCAGGAAGAGCGACGGTTGTTTTATGTAGCTGCCACTCGTGCGAAAAAACATCTCTTTCTTACATTGAGCGAGCGGTATAAGGAAGGTAAGAAGAAATGGAAACAGTCGGTATTTGTGACAGAGGCGATAGAGTCAAAGGTTGTTTCAGTGCATGACCACAAGGGCGAAAAAGAGCCGGAGCGTTCTATTCAAAGCGTTCAGGCTGTTAAAAAAGTTCCTGATGTAAAAAGGAATATAGTTCTGAAAAAGGCCAGCTATAGCCAGATATACACATACTTGGAGTGTCCGCTGAAATATAAATTTCGATACCTATTTCAAGTCCCCTCACCTCCTCAGGCTACTACGAGCTTTGGTAGCAGTGTCCATAATGCTTTGAAGAATTTTTATGAAATCCTTCTTGAAGATAGAAGCCTAATACCCACACTTGAAGGGTTGCAGTCTTTGTATAAGAAAAACTGGATTTCTCAGGGCTATGACACTAGGACATTTGAACAAGCGATGTACAAAAGAGGACAAGAAATGATAGAGAGATTTTTTGAAGAAAATAAAAATAACTGGGTCGTACCGGCTTTTGTAGAAAAAATGTTTACTTTACGGATTGCCGAATGTTCAATTACCGGCCGCATAGACCGTATAGACAAACTTGAGGACGGTACATATGAAGTCATCGATTACAAAACAGGCAAGTTGAAAGATGAAAAAGAAGTCAAAAAAGATCTGCAACTTTCTCTATATGCACTTGCCTGCCGCGATTTTTTAAAAATCCCTGTGTCGCGCTTGAGTTTGTATTTTCTGGAAGACAATAAAAAGATTTCAACGGAGAGAACTGAGGAAGATATCAATAAATTTGAAGACGAGCTAAAAGGCTATCTTGATGACATTACTGAATCCGATTTTATTGCCACTCCCGGCAGGCACTGCTCCTGGTGTGAATATATGACAATCTGTACAAAGGCAGTCATATTAAAATAAGTTATTAAAATAGCCTATTGAAATAAGCTTCTTTTAGACCTATATTGTGGCCGCATGGAAAACACATTTATTTTAGTGGTTGTCGCGCTTCTGGCAGGCGGAGGTCTGGTCTTTCTTTTTTCGAAGTTTCGTCCGGTAGAGACGAAAAAAGATGACGACAAGATGTTAATGATGCTGAATGAAAATCTGAACTCCGTCACGAAGAACATGATGGAGCAGATTAACGAGATGCGTCGACAGGTTGACACGCGTTTACGTGAAAACGCGGAGGCTTTTCAGTCTTCAAATAAAACTATCGGTGATCGTCTGGATAACGCCGCGAAGGTGGTAACGACTGTTACGGACAAACTCGGCAAGATGGAGGAGGCCAATAAGCGCATATATGACATCGGTAAAGATATATCAAGTCTTCAGGAGATTCTACGTTCACCAAAGCTCCGTGGTAATCTCGGTGAAGAGTTTTTGCTCGATCTGCTAGATAGTTTGCTGCCAAAAGAAATGTACGCGATGCAGTACGTTTTTAAGAACGGCAAAAAAGTCGATGCTATCGTTCGTTTCAAGGATTATGTGATTCCAATAGACGCCAAATTTCCTTTGGAGAATTTTCAAAAATTTGCGGCGGCGCAGGACGAAAAAGAAAAGAAGGTTTTTAAAAAAGCATTCATGTCTGACGTGAAGAAACGCATAGATGAGGCGGCGCAGTATATTATGCCTGATGAGGGCACTCTCGATTTTGTACTTCTCTACATTCCCGCGGAAAATGTCTACTACGAAGTGATTATCAAAGACGAGGATAACACAGATCTTCGCGGCTACGCGTTAAAGAAGAGGGTAATTCCCGTCAGCCCAAATAATCTATTTGTGTATCTACAAACAGTACGAATGGGATTGCAGGGAATGCAGATTGAAAAAGGCGCACGGGAGATACTCGCTACACTCACACGACTCAAGGGAGATTTTCAGAAATTTGGAGAGGATTTTAGTGTTCTGGGGAGTCATATAGGAAACGCATCCAGGAAGTACGATGAGAGCGAACGCCGACTGGAGAGGGTCGGTTCGAAACTCGATCAGATAGAGTCGCTGGTGCCGGACTCCGACGAAACCGTACAGCCTTTGTTAACTTGAAAAAAGGCTTTATTTCAACCTAGTCATCAGGTAGACTAAAGCGCGATGAGCGTCAAATTAAAGGACCTTGCGGAAAAACTTGGCATCTCTTCTGAACTTTTGAAAAAAAAGGTGCTGGAGCTTGGTTTTGAACTGGCTCAAAAAGCTACTACGCTGGAGGACGATGTGGCGGAGTTAATAGAAGACGAGCTGGTTCGTGAAAAGGAAAAACCAAAAGATACAGTTGCCGTGTACGACGAGCTTTTTGCGCAGGAGCGTGAAAAAGAAATCGTCAGATCCCAACGCAAAAAGACAGCCGGTAAAGATACAGCCAAGAAGAAAAGTAAAAGGGATGCACCCGTAATTACCGCGCCAGTGGTGAATCCGGACGAATTGGAGATTGGAGATGCTATAAGCGTAAAAGAGTTCGCGGAAAAAACAGGTATTAATCCGATAAAAATCATCGGTGAGTTGATGAAGAATGGCATTCTGGCGAATATCAATCAGGAGATCGATTACGAAACTGCGCAGATTCTCGCCAGTGACTTTGGTATTACGTTAAAACGGAAGCACTCCTCTGCCTCGATAGAGGATCTGATGAGCGGAAATTTGGAGACTCTCCTAAGGGAAGATGAGGAGAATCTCTCTATCCGCCCGCCGGTGGTCACGATCATGGGGCATGTGGATCATGGCAAGACAAAGCTACTTGATTCTATACGTGAGACTAATGTGGTAGCAGGTGAGGCGGGCGGTATTACACAGCACATAGGCGCCTATCAGGTTATAAAAAACGATAGACCTATAACATTCATAGATACTCCTGGTCACGAGGCTTTTTCTGCCATGCGTGCCAGAGGCGCAAAGGTTACAGACATCGCTATTCTCGTAGTAGCCGCCGACGAAGGCGTAAAGCCACAGACACTTGAGGCCCTGAATCATATAAAAGAAGCCAAAGTTCCTATTATCGTGGCTATTAACAAGATTGATAAGGAGAATGCCAATATCGACCGCGTGAAGGCGAGCCTGGCTGAGAACGGCCTACAGCCAGAAGACTGGGGTGGCGATACCGTAATGGTTCCGCTCTCAGCCATGACAGGCGAGGGCATACCGCGCCTGCTTGAGATGATATTGCTCATTGCCGATATGCAAAATCTGCGTGCGAATCCGCATCGTCCGGCTATCGGTTCCATAGTGGAGACACATTTGGACAAAAGTCTTGGGCCTATAGCAACAGTGCTTATTAACACAGGCACACTGCATATAGGAGACAATGTGGTGGTCGGCAGTACATACGGGAGAGTCAAGATTATGAAAAACCATACTGCGAAGAATATAAAAGAAGCTCCGCCTTCCTGTCCGGTGCAGATCGGGGGCCTGGTCGAGCAACCTATTCTTGGTGACGTACTGCAGGCTGTCGAGTCGGAGCAGGAGGCTCGCAAAAAAGCTATATCGATATTGAATATACGCAAACAGCAGTCATTCGGATCTTCGATACACCAGATACTTGCGCAGATTCATGCCGGCAAGCTTAAAATGCTGAAGATCGTAGTAAAAGCCGATACGAACGGGTCTCTGGAGGCCATAAAGCAGGCTTTTTCAAAGCTAAAAAACGAAGAAGTATCGGTGCAGATTATTCACTCCGGAGTAGGAATGATCACCGATACGGATGTGAACATGGCCATGTCCAGCGAGGGACTGGTAATAGGATTTAACGTTCTCGCCAACCGCCAGGTCAAAAAACACGCCGAAATAGCAGGAGTGGAGATTCTTGTCTACCAGATAATTTATAAGCTCATTGAAGATATTACAAATCTACTTTCCGGTATGTTGGATCCGGAAAAACTCATCGAAAACCTCGGTACGGCAGAGGTGAAAAAGATTTTCTTTACCGGCAGAAAAGAGATGACTGTCGGATGTAGGGTCATGACCGGTTCCGTCGCATCAAAAGCAATGGTAAAAGTCATGCGTGGCGGTGAAAACGTTGGAGACGGTATAATTCAATCTCTGCGAAAAGGTGACGAGACCATAGAGAGTATCAATGAAGGTAATGAGTGCGGTATTAAATTCGTAGGAACACTTGAGATACTGGAAGGAGATGTGTTCGATGTATATAAGGAATCTTTCAAGAAAAAAACATTTGCACCAAAAGTAGCCGCATGAAGTTCAAATCTTTTTCATTAAAGACATGGAGTGATGAGCGCGGCGATCTAACGCCGATTGAGTTGTCCGAATATGCACCTTTTGTTCCACAGAGGATTTATTATCTGACTAATACGAAGTCGACGCGCGGCGGTCACGCACATAGTGAGGAGCAGGAGCTTTTTGTCTGTATAAAGGGCTCATTTACAGCAAAAATTCATGATGGAAAAGAGTGGCATACATTTCAAATGAGTGAAAAAGGTGAATGTTCCGCCCTCTACAACGACTCCATGGTTTGGCATGAATTTACGGATTTTTCACCTGATTCCGTAATGCTGGCCGTATCTTCAACTCACTATAATGGTACAGAGGGGTATATAATGGATTTTGAACAATTTCTTGCCTTATGCAACAAACCTCAATAAAAATTCTCATAACCGGTGGAGCTGGATTTATAGGATCCAACTTCGTACATCACGTAGCGCAAAAATATCGGTCGTACGAGATTTTTGTCCTGGACAAGCTCACCTACGCCGGCAATCTGGATAATCTTTCCGCACTGGTAAATGAAGAGCGTTTTCACTTTATTCATGGCGATATAGCCGACAAAGAATTTTTGCGTGATTTTTTTGAGACTGTAAAACCTGACATGGTGGTCAATTTTGCGGCAGAGACGCACGTCGACCGTTCCATAATCGAGCCTTCTATATTCGTACTAACAAATGTTGTTGGTACGCAAAATCTGCTTGAGCTATCACTGGAGCACAAAGTTAAACGATACCATCAAATATCTACAGACGAGGTGTATGGCGATCTTGGCGACGGCTCCACTAATTACTTTACCGAGACGACCCCGATTGACCCAAACTGCCCATACGCGGCATCAAAGGCCTCGAGCGACCTCCTGGTCAGCTCTTTCCATAGAACGTATGGATTTCCTGCCACCATCAGCCGATGTTCAAATAACTACGGTCCGTATCAATTTCCGGAGAAGCTAATCCCCTATTTTTTCCAGCTTGCAAAACAGGATAAGCCACTTCCGCTCTACGGTGACGGCAAAAATGTGCGCGACTGGCTCTATGTACCGGATCACTGTGAAGCTATAGATCTGATTCTTCACCGGAGCGATATTGGTAAGATATACAACATAGGCGGGCATAACGAGAAAAATAATCTTGAGATCGCTAGAGTTGTCTTGAAATTTCTCGACAAGAGCGAAGATCTGCTTACATTCATAGAGGATCGGCGTGCACACGATAGGCGCTACGCTATGGATCCTTCCCTTATCGAGGCGGAGCTTGGATGGCACCCCAGCGTATCATTTGAAGAAGGCATCCAGAAAACTTTTGAGTGGTACGAGTTAAATGAGCCATGGTGGAGAAGTATAGTAGAAAAACACTCTATTACGGAGTCTCGCACCCACCTGTCCAGCCGCTCGACAAAATCCGGCGTTACGGTACAATAGGCGCATGCGCTACTCGAAGCTTTTTGGAAAAACAATCAAAAATGTGCAGAGTGAGATATCCGTTGCGAGTCACAGGTTGCTCTTGCAGGGCGGTTTTATACGCGAGTCTGTGGCTGGCAGGTATTACTTTCTTCCACTTGGTATACGAGTGAGCGACAAGATGATAAAGGTCGTAGAGGAAGAGATGAATGCGGCCGGGGCACAAAAGCTGATCACACCCGTTTTGCACCCTCTGGAGCTGTGGGAAGAGACCAATCGTACCAGATCGGCTGGATTTGAACTCATGACAGTAAAGGACCAGCGCGGCGCTCGCTTTGCGCTAGGAGGCACTGCCGAAGAGATGATGGTGGACCTTGTCAGGAAGTTTACCGTAAGTTACAAAGACTTACCTTTTAATATATATCAGTTCTCACCAAAATTTCGTGACGAGCGCCGCGCACGCGGAGGCTTACTTCGTACGCGTGAATTTATCATGAAGGACGCATACTCATTCCACTGCGACAAAGAAGATTTTGAAAAAGAGTATGAAAATATGGGAAATACCTACAAAAGAATATTTAAGCGCGTAGGTTTAAATACGATGGTCGTCGAGTCCGATAATGGATATATCGGTGGTGAGTACTGCCATGAGTTTGTGGTTGAGTCTGATATCGGAGAGACGAAATTCCTTACGACAGACGATGGATCGTATGCCGCCCATGAAGATGTGGCAAAATTTGATCGCGGTGAAGTTAACGCAAAGGAAAAAGAAAAACCTTTTGAAATAGTCGAGCAACCGGAGTGGGTACAGTCTATGGAGGACAACGAGAAGCACTACAAACTCCCAAAGAGTCATTTCCTAAAAAATGTCGTATACAAAAATCGTGTTACTGGAGAGATTCTCATCGCTGTAATTCGTGGTGATCTGGAGGTAAATAAGACGAAGCTTGAGCGTGCCTTAAACCTAGTCGGCGAGCTGGAGGATGCCACGGTTGATGATCTAAAAAAACTGGGTACAAAGCCTGGATATGTACACTCGTGGGGTCATAAAGGTGCACGTTATATAGGGGATATATCGCTAGAAAGTGTGAAAAATTTTATAGGTGGACAGAAAGAAGAAAAAACCGACTCGATCAATGTAAATTACGGTAGGGATTTTAAATGTGAAGTTCTTGCGGACATAGCTCTGGCACCGGAAGACGCCGCAACAGCAGGCTCAAAGAAAAAACTGACGGCACGACGCGGCATAGAGGTTGGTAATATTTTTCAACTTGGCACTCACTATAGTAGCAAGATGGCTGGCGCCGTTTTTATGGACAAGGACAACACAGAAAAGCCCTACTACATGGGCTGTTACGGCATAGGTATAGGTAGGACCATCGCGGCTGTGCTTGAAATTCACCACGATGACAAAGGCATTATCTGGCCACTTTCGATTGCACCATTTACTATCCACATGACCACTCTTGGGTCTGGTACATCTCCGGAAATTCGCGAACGTGGAGACAAGCTATACCAGGAGCTTACCGCCGCGGGTTATGAAGTCCTATACGATGATCGTGATGAACATGCGGGTACAAAGCTAAACGATGCTGATCTAATAGGGATACCACTGCGTCTTGTATTAAGTAAAAAAACGCTGGAAAAACAGGGCGTAGAATGGAAACTTCGCACTGAAAAAGAAGCCAGAATAGTTACATTTGATCAACTTGTAAAAGAAATTGATGCTTTTATTGACGCATCGCGATGAAGATTCTTCTCCTTGGAAAAAACGGACTCGTCGGATCGGCTCTGCTTTCTGTATTTTTAAGAGAGGAAGTTATTGCGCCGTCGCACGCCGAGTGTGATATCACGGATTTCGCGGCAACGAAAAGTTTTGTACATGAGTCACATCCCGATCTTGTAATTAATGCAACCGGATATACCGCGGTTGATCGCGCTGAAACTGAGGAAGCACTTTCGCAAAAAATAAATGGAGATGCAGCTGGAGAGCTGGCTGGAATATGCAGTGAACTTTCCATACCGCTTGTACACTTCAGCACTGACTATGTATTCAACGGAGAAAAAGAAGGTGGCTATATTGAGGATGACCTCCCTGCTCCAATAAACGCTTATGGTCGCACCAAACTCAGCGGAGAGATGCTTTTGCAAAAAAATACGCCGTTTTTTTTCCTTGTACGCACCTCATGGCTTTTTGGCCCCGCGTTGCGGGGTAAAAATTTTGTAGATACCATCTTAAGACTTGCGAAAACCCAACCAACTTTAAGAATTGTCAATGACCAGTTTGGCAAGCCTACCTACTCTCTCGACCTGGCACAGGCGGTTTATGGCTTAATAAAAACAAAGGAATATGGTATCTATCATATAGTAAACGAGGGAGTTACCAGCTGGTCTGAGTACGCATCGAGCATCCTACGGATAGCCGGTTCGAAGACTCCTATAACACCAATACCATCAGCTGACTTCCCGCAGGCGGCCCGCAGACCTACCCACTCGGCGTTGATCAACACGAAACTGCCACAACTGCGCCATCACGAAGAAGCTGTGCTTGAATACCTAAAGACAATTATATGAAAGGAGTAATACTTGCAGGCGGCACCGGTACCAGGCTCTTCCCATCCACCAAGGTGGTAAATAAGCACCTCTTGCCTGTGTACGACCGCCCGATGATTTATTATCCGATCGAGACACTTACCAAGAGCGGCATCACGGATATTCTTATCGTCTCCAGTCGCGAGAATATGGCGCAGTTTATGGAGCTACTTGGCTCCGGCAGTGAGGTTGGTGCGAGTATTACATATCGTGTACAGGAAGGTGCATCCGGTATAGCCCAAGCACTTTCGTTGGCTGAGTATTTTGTAGCTGGAGATAAATTTGCACTTATACTTGGTGATAATATTTTTACTGAAAATTTTTCAGACGAAGTTAGGTCATTTGAGTCAGGAGCACGCGTATTCCTGAAAGAAGTATCGGATCCTCGACGTTTTGGAGTTGCAGAGATTTCTGGTAAAAAGGTTATATCTCTTGAGGAAAAACCGATAAGACCAAAATCATCATATGCCGTTACTGGTTTGTATTTTTATGACTCACATGCATTTGAATTCTTGAAAAAACTCACGCCATCGGAGCGCGGCGAGCTGGAGATTACGGATCTTAATATTTGCTACATGGACAGCGGTCTTTTGAGCGCATGCTTCTTGAAAGGCGCATGGGCAGATGCCGGAACGCATGACTCCATACTTGAGGCGTCGATTATGCTTCGAAATACTGCAAAACCTGAAGCTCTAAAAGCCGATAATATCGGCATTGGAATACCTGAGGTTACGGTTGGCATACTCGCCTATCAAACCCCGAGTTACAACTGTGAAAAATATCTGACCGCGTGTTTTGACTCTCTTATAAGGCAGGATTATGCAAACGTTAGAATCATCGTTCTGGATAACGGCTCGGAAGACGTTACATTTCTTGAACAGTTTAAGTCGCGTTACCCGGAAATAACTTTTCTAAAATCAGAAAAAAATCTAGGTTTTGGTGGCGGTCATAACTACATAATCCGCCAAAGCGATAGTCCATTTTATACCGCGTTAAATTTTGACATGCTATTTGAGCCAGATTTCATTAGCAAGCTCATGTCCGGTATCCTCTCGGCGCACGACCTTGGCTCCGTCACCGGAAAGCTAAAGCGCTGGGATTTTTCACTTTTTGAAAAAGCTAAAAAAGAAAATAATCAACACGAGACCGGCAAGACCAATTTTATAGACTCTGTAGGTCTTCGCATTCGCACCTCTCACCGTTTTGAAGATCGTGGGCAGGGCGAGGTAGATTATGGGCAGTACAATGAGCGTGAGGAGATTTTTGGGGCCAGCGGAGCGGCTGCACTCTACCGCCGTGTGGCACTCGATAATGTTGCGTTTGTAAATGACAAAGGCGAAAAAGAGTATTTTGACGAGCTTTTCTTTATGTACAAAGAAGATATAGATCTGGCATATCGTCTGCAGTGGGCGGGATGGCGATCCCGCTACATACCGGATGCCATTGCTTACCATGACAGAACAGTTTCTCAAAAAGGATCAGGCCTCTGGAACATAGTGAAGAATCGTTCACATAAATCGCGCCATGTAAATGAGTGGTCTTTTGTAAACCAAGAGATAATCTTAAGAAAACATTTTTTAGATCAGAACTTCAGCTCACAGGTAAAGGCCGCCACCCGCTGGTATAACTTTAAGTCCTTTGTGTATATACTTCTCTTTGAGCCACATCTTCTGCGCCAGTATCGCAGACTCTCGGATATGTCTGATCAGATAGAAAAACGTGTCGTGCGCATGCCACGGCAGACCTCAATAGCCCGTATCGAGTCATTAATGGAAGATTAAATTTATGAAACTATCTGTCCTCATACTGAACTATAAGACCTTCTATGACCTGCCGGCGGCCATAGAGTCTCTGCAGAAATTTCCAATAAAAGAAGGCATGGAGATCATCGTGGTGGACAACGACTCTCAACAGCCAGATGCTGAAAAAGAATTCTTGGCGCGATTTGGCGCAGACGTGAAATATATTAAAGCACCACATAATCTCGGCTTTGGCGGCGGGAATAATCTTGGCGCCGCACAGTCAACCGGGGAGTACATTGTAATACACAATCCGGATGTGCGCGTGTGGGAAGGCTCTCTACAAAGAGCCGTTGAGTTCCTGGACTCCCACTCAGATGTTGGCGTTATTGGAGGACAGCTCATTTTTCCGGATGGAATTATTCAGGACTCATATCGCTCGTTCCCGTCATTGCCTGATCAGTTTATCAAACGTATCAACTTGCTTCGTAGCCATCGCGGCCTGCGCAAACGTGTCAGCAGGTATCTTATGTGGGAAAAAGATCCGCACGTCACAGAGCCGGTGGACTGGGTTGTTGGAGGTTTTCTTTTTATACGAAAAAATCTTTTTGACGCGCTTTCTGGTTTTGATGAACGCTTCTTCCTTTTTATGGAGGATGTGGATATATGCCGCCGGGCGTGGGAACACGGTATGCAGGTTATTTATTACCCACAGTGTAAAGCTACACACGCCGACGAGCGCCTAAGTGCCGGCGGCATAAAAGATTTTTTCAGAAAAAAGACGATGCGCATTCACTTCATGAGCGCGGTCAAGTATTTCTGGAAGTACAAATTTACCCAACATCCCAGGTCTCCAAGATGAAAAAAATACTAGTTGTAGGCTCTATTGCATACGATCATATTTTGGATTTTGACGGCATTTTTTCTGAATCGGTTAATCCATCTTTTACAGTACACGGCCGCAGGACATTTTTTGGCGGCTGTGCCGGCAATATAGCATATCATCTTAGGAAGCTGGGCTGTGAGCCAATTATAATAGGTATGGCTGGAAATGATTTTGAAAACTATGAAAAATGGATGCATAAAAATAAAATCAAAACCACATACTTGATACGTTCTGAAAAAGAACCGACCTCTGCTGCATTTGTAGTTAATGATAGTAATAAAAAACAACTGACGTTATTTGACGTTGGCGCCGCATGCACTTTTAGCTCTGCTAATGAGAAAGAATTGCACTCGATTATACGTTCCAACGATGAGAAACTCTCTATGGCAATCATCTCCCCTACTAACACGACACTTATGCAAAAAGCCGTAGCTGAGTGTCAGAGTTTTGGAATACCATATATCCTAGATCCAGGTCAGGTGGTAAGTTTGTTTTCAAGTAAACAGCTCATGCAAATGCTAAAAGGATCGTTTGCACTCATCGCAAATGAGGACGAGATGGCAATTTTCCGCCGTATCAGCGGTTTAAAAACTATAAGTAATATCTTGAAACACACCTCTTTATGCATTGAGACGAAGGGTGAAAAAGGTTCACAGATATCAACCTCCGCTTTTTCGATACCAATACCGGCTGTAAAATCCCGCACGGTGGTGGACCCCACAGGGTGCGGCGATGCCTACCGCGCCGGTTTTATGCAGGTTATGGTCAGTGCGATGGGATCAAACTCACAACTTAGCAAATCAGCCTTACGAAAAGGCGGGCTCCTAGGAGCCCGCCTTGCAAAGAATATCGTGGAAAGTCACGGGACTCAGGTCACGGTGTGATCTCAAAATCCTGTAGACCGGGTCGTGGAGAACCAACTCTATCCGTGTAACAGTCTGGACCAACTCCAGGTATTGCCTCTGGGCAAGAACCTATTTCGATGAGTCTATTGCCAATACGCACGCGAGTTACAGCAATGGCTCCTGGACCTTCGTACATCAACAGTCTTGAGAAACCATTCACATCTACCGGCATAGTTGCGTGGCTTGAAACACCAGGAGTTGTTGGTATCTGTATAAACTCATCGCCAACGCAATCACGTCTTGTAGAGCCTGCAGGAGTTACAGATGTACCTGCTCCTTGGCATTGGACATTTACTACAGGGTTTCTATCATCCAAATCAGTGTAACCATCGCCATCATCATCAACTCTGTTACCTAATATATCACCTGAACCTGACACGCCTCCGTCAACTCCGTTACCAGTACCATTGCCAGTTCCAGAACCCGCATCCGCGCCCGCACCTGTGCCGCTACCGCTACTGCAACCGTCATCGGGCGTTCCGTTGCAGTTCTCGTCTATGCCATTGCCGCAAGTCTCTGCGCGTCCAGTGCTGTTTGGTACGCATGAGCTCCACTCGAAGCCAGTCACACATGTCTGCGTCCCCGGGCTGCATATACCTTGATCTCCGGTATCACAGCCTTGAGAGTCTCCGATCGTAAAGCACTCGCGGTCATCATTTGAATCGCATGCATCGCCGATGCGGTCACTGTCCACATCATTCTGTGTCGCGTTAGGAGTGAGCTCACAGTTGTCGAGTATATCCAGGACTGTGTCATTGTCATCATCGTCATCACATGGGTCTCCCTCGCCGTCGAGATCGTTATCGCCATTGCGCGGATTACTCATCTCAGGGCATAGATCAAGACCGTCCGGAATACCATCGGCATCATCATCGCCATCGCAGGCGTCGCCTACGCCATCGCTGTCGAGATCATCCTGGCCTAAATTTGGCCTATTTGGACAGTTGTCCGGAACTGCATCACCGACGGTATCATTGTCATCATCGTCATCACATGCATCTCCATCCGCATCACCGTCAATATTACTTTGTGAGGCGTTTGCGCGTGTTGGGCAGTTATCCAGTCGGTCGGGCGTGCCATCACGGTCTCCGTCCGCATTTCTATTATCAACAGGATCACAGACATTGCCAATTCCATCCACGTCATCATCTGCTTGATTCACATTGTGAGTATCAGGACAGTTATCCGGAGCGTTTGCGACTGTATCACCATCTTTATCCGGATCGCATGGATCACCAATTCCATCATTATCAAGATCTGTATTTACAGTTGTCCTATCGTTCGGGCAGAGATCTTGGCCATTCAATATACCGTCGCCATCGGCGTCTGTGTCGCATACATCGCCCCTGTCATCCAGGTCCCTATCTGCCTGACCTGCGTTACTTTTCGTAGGACAGTTATCCACATCATTACTTGATCCATCTCCATCAGTATCCATGTCACATACATCGCCTTCTCCATCAGCATCTGAGTCGGTTTGAGTTGGATTTGAGTTGTCAGGGCAGTTATCAACGCTATCATCCCGACCGTCGTTATCAAGGTCTGAGTCCGAGTCGCACGCATTTCCAACTCCGTCAGAATCAGTATCACGTTGGTCAAAATTAGGATCAAAATCGCAGTTGTCAACAGTATCCAGGACTCCATCATTATCATCGTCAGGATCACATGGGGTAGCAAGTCCATCGCCATCTGTGTCCGTATTTACAGTAGTTCTGTCGGTTGGACATAGATCTGTTGCATTTGCGATACCATCGCCATCGGCATCCGGATCACATACATCACCTAGGCCATCAAGGTCACGATCTGCTTGATCAAGATTTGGAACCCTTTGGCAGTTATCGGCAAATCTATCATTGCGTGTGTCATTGTCATCATCATCATCACAAACATCTCCCTGGCCATCTCCATCGGTATCTGTATTCTCCGCTGAAGCCATTGTGTCGCATGTATCAATAGGGTCACGGAAAGCGTCGCCATCTTTGTTATCATCGCATGCATCGCCAAGACCATCTCCATCGGTATCTATTTGATTATTCTGCCCAATTCCGGCTCCATTAGCGTCAAAGTCACAGTTATCACGTACATCCGGAATGCTATCGTTATCATCATCCGGATCACATATATCTCCTGCGCGATCATTCTCCGAATCTTCCTGGTTAGGATTTGCAATAATCGGGCAGTTATCTATGGCGTCGTTTAATCCATCTTCGTCGGTATCGACAAGATTTGGATCGTTTGAGTCACAGGCATTGCCAAAAGCATCACCATCACTATTGGCTTGATTTGGATTTGGAATATCAGCACAGTTGTCCTCTCCATTTACTTTACCATCGCCATCTCTATCACCATCACATGGATCGCCCAGACCATCGTGATCAAAGTCATCCTGTGTTGGATTTCGATCGGTACGGCAGTTATCGCCTTCCCCATCCAGTATACCGTCGCCATCATCATCATCATCACATCGATCACCTGCTCCGTCACCATTGCTATCAGTCTGATCGTCATTTGGAGTTCGTGGACAGTTATCAGCTAAATCAAGATCTCCATCATTATCATCATCTTCATCGCATGCATCACCATTAGCGTCACCGTCTATATTTGCATTGCCAACATTTGGCACGATCGGACATTTGTCTAGTCCATCCGGTATACGATCACCATCGTCATCACCGTCACATACATTACCTACTCCATCGTCATCTAGGTCAGCCTGGTCTGCATTGGCATCAGTTGGACAGTTATCCACATCCGCCAAATCTCCATCGCCATCTCTGTCGCATACTGGTGCCTGATCAGCTCCATCACGGCAGTCCTGGTCTATAGCATCACCGCATACCTCTGTCGAAGGCCTTGTGCCACCTACACATGTTCCCCAGTGGTTATCTGAACATGTCTGCGTACCAGAATTTACACCACACACACCTTCATTTCCAAAACGGAAACAATCCTGAGCCTGTCCATCATCACATACGATTCCATTATCTACTTCAGCATCACAGTTATTATCTATACGATCGCGAATTTCTGTCTCCGGTCCCACGGACCTAACAAGCATCCATCGTGAGGCAACTCTACCGGTAGAATTTACAAAAACTACGCATCCGTACTCTTCCACGCATGCGCCTACATTCCCGGTTTCAGGAAGAACATTCGATTGGCCTGCTACACACTCGCACCCTTCTTCTACAATGGCAGTACCAACATCGTTTCCTTGATAATTTACAACATTTCTTTCTGCCTCCGTACCATCACAGTCTGAATCAACGCCATCACAGGCCAGGTCATTGGTAACTCCCGGATTCACTCTAGGATTGGCAGGATCACAGTCACACGCATCCGGATAGCCATCACTATCGCCGTCCGTCGGAGTTGCATTTGGCTGTTCGAGACATATATCCTCTACATCGGCCAGTCCGTCTCCATCGCGATCATCCTGACGGAAGTTTGGTATAGTTCTGGCATTGTCGCAGTCGTCTACAATTCCATCGCTATCGGCGTCTGGAAGATCTGGAAAATCTTCAGAAAAACCGCCTCTAAGACATGCTTCGATAGGTTCACTACCGGCATCTGCTGAACCGGCATCCACTCTACTTCCGGCATCGCTACCGGATGTTCCAGAATCAGGACTGAATGGATTTACAAAACCCCCATCGGTAACACTACCGGTAGAACCGGCATCACCGGCGTCAGCCATGGCTACGGCCGCATCCACTTGCGCACCGGCATCAGCACGAACGTCCTCTATCGGAGGTTGTCCACAGCTGGAGGCGGCAAGGGCTATAAGCGGTATGGCGGCTACAATTCGTTCCGATGTTGATCTCTCTCTAAGTATCATAATATTGGTGGGGTATAAAAGAAATTATAATTAATTTTACTCAAAAACGGCTTGTAGATTTAAACCGCCGCCAAACTCTGTGATGGTGTGGTTTCCCCGAAAACCGATACCAGCTGTACCGTGAATTCCTGCTGAGCTCCAAGTTGCAATCGGGATACGTACTTCAGGAATAACGTGTGCCATACCCATCCATGCTTGCTCTCCATAAAAATCACGTCCAAAACCAACCTCAACTCCGACTCCGCCTAGTCTACCGGCCAGCTCTCCTCTCAGTGTTCCCAGTACACCAGCAATAGTCTCTCTTTCCGTTTTTCCAATCGTGCCATCTGGATTTCGCAGAGTTCGCTCGCGTGGTGAAGCAAGTACAACTCTTACACCGGCACCTCCATTTAATACGTCATCCGGCTCTCTATCCATCATTACATGAAAGGATAGGTCTCCTGCTGCGTCCATGGCCTGATTTTCCGTTACGGAGAGAGCGGCCACCGCTACACGGGCTTGCAACTCAAAAGGATTCTCGGGAGTGTCGTTTTGTAATATGAACATATTTTTGTCAGCATCAAAAGTAGCTGTACGCACCTCGAAACCGAGAGGAAAACTACTCAGACCCTTCTTGCATGCGAATCGCACTTCTGCACCTCTATCTGAAGTTACGCTATTTACTGGATTTAGTCGTACACGAAATGTACCAGCCTCCTCATCAATTTCATCCACACTTTCAACAACACCTCCAACCTCCAAATCCGGCTTATAGCCTGGATAGCATTGAACATCGACGCTGGCTTTTCCTCCAGAACCATTTTCACCAACAACCACAACGTGTTTTCCAGCTACGGTTCCCTCAGTTGGGTTGCCATACTCATCCATGCAGTGCGTATCGGCACTTCCACGGCAAACCACCTTTGTATGATCCGCCGGACTGCCAGTCATGCCCTGCTGACGCGCTTCTACAGAGGACGACGCTAGGCCGGTAACCACGAGAGCTCCTGTAGCAACTGCTGATTCGAAAGAAGATGGACTTCGCATAGTTTTGAGAAAAAAGGGTATCAATATAGTACAATCCTTTGTAGTATGTCAAGTATATTATATGGTAATACTTCTTAAAGTTACTTGACTTCACCAGAAATCATTTTAAAACGCTCGTATAACTGATTAAGATCCACTATTTCAAGAATCCTATTTTTGTAGTCTGGATACCACTCAATCAGCCCAAGACTCTTATCGCCATAGGCAATCATAATGAATGGCTTTTTCGTAATAATCGAAAAAACCACCGAATGCAGACGCATTCCTATCACAGCCTGTGCACCGACAAATTCTCTATAAACCTTACCGATATCAAGAGTATGAGGACGAATAAATAATTTATTTTTATTTCGCATATGAACACTAATTTTGTTCAAAACGCCCACGTCATTTTGTGGTGCTGTTTGAAATGGAATAAAGACTATATCAAAGCCAAATTCTTCAACTATTTTATCAAGTGCTTGAGCAATTTCTTTATACGAACTTTCTACAAAAGAATGCCATGGTCTTAGGGAAAGAATTATATATTTTCCTACTGAAGCCGTATTATCCTGGATATTTTTAACATCCAGTGCAAAAACAGGATCTTTTACGATACTGTTTTTCACACCCATTTCCATAAGTAGCTTTGCAGAAGAGTTATCGCGTACAGACACCTCGTCGGCCATAGATAGTGCTTTTTTGCTCAAGAATCGAGCTAGGCGGCCTTTAAAAGGCCCTACGCTTACAGCTACTACACGGACCGATACCTTTAATAACTTGGCTATGAATACCTGCATAGCCCACAAAACTACTGCCTTTATACTCTCGTCGTCAGTAAACAACCCACCTCCACCAAGGATAAAGAGGTTTGCCGAACGGACAGATTTAAGTGTTTTAAACACTTTCCCGCTTAATAGTAGTAGTAAAAAAGAGCGTAGACCTCCAGGAAAAAGCCACTCAAAAGTCACATCTGGAAATTCTGCCGAGTAGTATTTCTTTTCCTCATTTGGAAAAGAGCACAAAACTGTGATGGAAGCCTCTTTGAACTCTTTTTGAACTGACTGAAGAAGACTTCTGAGTATCGCCTCATCTCCAACATTGCCGGCACCATAACTACCACAGAGGATAATTTTTTTCATCACTCCTTAGTCGCCTCCACAGCTTCACCTTTTTCTACCGGGGTTTCCTCC
>JBBTWW010000009.1:0-2359 GCA_038062595.1 Patescibacteria group bacterium
ACACTCAGCGCTTCTCCATGTCACGCAATCACAATCCGAATTATATCGCACCGCTGTGTCGTGAGCATCATGAAATCGCTCATAAAATAGACGGGAAATTTAGAGAGAAATCAAAAACGAGCTATACTTGACCGACTGCCGATAGTTTACAGTCGTAACTGCACAACTACCTCGAGCCGCAAGCTTTGATCGGTAACTACCAGTCACTTGCGCAGGGCGATGCGCGCGCGTGGTAATTTTGCGGCGGATATTAATGTTGCATACGGCTGGCGGACATATCTAAGCTTCGACGTGTAAAACTACCCGCGTACGCCTCACCGCGGATCTCAGTGGTCACTTGTGCCGGGTTGACTCGCGTGACTGCCAAAATGCTACTCCGCATACGCCTCGCCGCGAGTCTCGCGGATGACGTTGATCTTGATCTGGCCCGGGTACTGGAAGTCGGTCTCGATCTTTCGTGCCAGTCCATTTGCCAGCTTGACGGAGCCGAGGTCGTCTACCTTTACCGGATCGACAAATACGCGAATCGAATTACCAGCCTGTACAACGTAACCCTTCTTCACACCTTCAAAGCCGTTGACAACATTTTCCAGCTCCTCCATGCGTTTGATGTAGTTATCGAGGTTGTCTTTGTTGGCGCCCGGGCGGGACTTTGAGATCGTGCTGGCGGCCTCGACAACCATAGCTTCAAGAGTACGCGGCTCGTGTGTGCCATCGTGAGATGCCAGTGCCGCAATCACGTCGTCTGATACGCCAAATTTTTTCAAGATATCGCGGCCGACAGTGAGGTGGTGGCCGGCGATCTCGTGGTCCACGGCTTTGCCGATATCGTGAAGCAGGCCGGCCTTGCGGCAGATGTCGACATTGGCGCCGAGTTCCGCCGCCAGTGTGGCGGCGAGAAAGGAGACCTCCATAGAGTGCTTCAATACGTTCTGTCCGTAGCTGACGCGAAACTTCAGACGGCCAAGCAGTTTTAACAAATTCACAGGCAAGCCGGAGACTCCCGTCTCGTAGGCGGCCTTTTCACCAAGTTCACGAATCAGCTCATTTACTTCTTCTTTTACTTTTTCATACATCTCTTCGATGCGACCAGGGTGTATGCGGCCGTCAGTGAGGAGACGCTCGAGACAGATTTTTGCAATGTAACGGCGAACAAGATCAAAGCCGGACAAAATAATCGAGCCTGGCGTGTCGTCAATAATGACATCGACTCCGGTGATCTGTTCGAATGCATTGATATTGCGGCCCTCTTTGCCGATGATGCGGCCCTTCATATCGTCGCTAGGTAACGCAACCGATGTAACTGTGGCCTCGACCGCGACATCCGCAGCGTAGCGGTGGATGGCCTCGGCGAGTATCGCCTTTGCTTTTTCCTGAGCCTGCTTATTTTCGTCTTCCTGTATGCGTCCGATGCGCTCTACTATCTCATTACGCGCATCTGTTTCTATTTTCTTGAATAAAATATCTTTTGCCTCTTCTTTTGAAAGTCCGGCGACTTTTTCTAGCTCCACCTGCTGTAGGCGGTATATCTCCTCAACCTCCTGCTTCAGTTGTTTCACTGAGGCCGCACGTTCTTCCAACTCTTCTTTCGTCTTTTCCGTTGACTCTATTTTCTGATCCAGCGATTCTTCTTTCTTCAAAATACGCTCGTTGATCTTTTCGAGCTGATCTCTTTTTTGCTGTTCCTCTCTCTGAGCCTCCTGCTTGATGCGAAAAGACTCTTGTTTTGCCTCCATCAGGACCTCTTTGGCCTTTAACTCCGAGTCCTTGATCAGGCGCTCACTGCGCTCGATCGCCTCACGGTTGCGGCGCTCGGAAATATACTTACGATACATGAACCCGGCAAGAGTGCCGAATATTACGCCCGCTGAAATGAGAATTATTATCTGCATAAAATCAAAGGATAAAAGATAATCCTTGCAGTCTTTTTAACGTTTTGTAGAAACCTTTAGCGCGATATCGCACCGGTTAAAACCGGACGCGATTGGTGAGCAACTGTAATATGGCTTGTATGGCGCGCTTGGGTATTCAGAGTAAAAACTTTGTTATTACAAATGAAATTTTCTACAACGTATAAGCACCGCAAGATACATATATATGATACCTGAATAGGCCCAACCCGGCAATAAAGGATTTAACCTGAAGGGCTAAAAGATTGATTGACTAATTTGCGAAAAGATTTTTCTATCTCGTTTTTCAGGACGGAGTTTAATTTTTTTTCATTTCTTTTTCATAATTTCTTCAGATTTTTTTCAGAAAAAGTTTAAAAAAAATTCATGTATGGAGAGTACGATGAGCCCATGAAAAAAATCTCGATAAAAAACAGGATTAGTCTACTATTCACACTTCTTGTTTTTGC
>JBBTWW010000010.1:0-15296 GCA_038062595.1 Patescibacteria group bacterium
CAAAGCCTGGGTCTGAAATACCCGGTGTGCCGGCATCCGAGATAAGTGCGACATCTTTGCCATTCTTTAAAACTGAAATGATTTTTTCAAGCTTACGATCATCGCTATGACTATGGAAACTCTCGAGAGGCTTATGTATTTCAAAGTGCTTGAGCAAAATACCGGAGTGGCGCGTATCTTCTGCTACGACAAGATCAACCTCTTTCAAAACGCGCAACGCGCGGAGCGTGATGTCTTCGAGATTTCCTATCGGTGTTGGTACTATGAATAGCAAGTCATGTCGGTTAAATTAATACTATTATACAGGTTTTTTCTTCGTAATATTTGGAGGAAAGAGATAAAAAGGCTCGACTATTTTCGTTTTTTTGAGTTTTGATTTTGGAATTTTCAAAAGTCCATCGCCGAATGAGCGGAGTTTTTTTTCTGGAATCCAGTTGTGCTGGAAGTACACGAACTCTTCATCGGTCACATCGCCAAAAAAATGACCCTTACTCTTGATACTACTCGCCGGTGTTACCCTTCCTTTTATCAATACGTCGCCGCGCCCGGCGTGGATCACCGCAGTTGCGTTTTTGTCAGGTGAGCGTGTGGCCCACATGGTGGCGGTGTCGATAGAGTAGAGATCGCAGCCGAGGGCGTACGAAAGAACGTTTGCGACCGTGACACCGGTGCGGACGGCGCTAAAAGAGCCGTGGCCGCGGACCACCACAATGCGTTTTATATTTTCCATCCGCCTGCGTGATTTTTGCAGTAATTTTGCAATTGATGGCAGGAGTTTTTCACTTTCCTTATTTTTTCCACTCCACGAAACCTCGCCGATAACTTTTTTGCCGTCAAAAAGACAAACCGTGTTTGTATTTGAAGCCGTGTTAATTCCAAGTGTCAGCATGGACAAAGGATACCAAACCGCCGGATTTGTCGCTACTTTGAAAACTTCTTTTGCATGCGCTTTACCTTTTCTTTTTGCAAACGGAGTATACAGCGCTGGAGGGTATGAATCAGTTCGTCAATCTGTTCCACGGTGTAGTGTGAGCCTTTTGACAGGAAGTGTGTGAAGCGGTTGAATGCGCTACGAAAAAACCCGCCCTCGTCATTATTTGGAGCGCTAAAATTTACCGATGTATCAGATTTTTGTTTTTTTTCTTCGTATTTTCCCCCCTGAATTTCCTCGTCGCTTGGCTTTTCAAAGGGTAGTGGCTTGAGTGACATATCAGATCATTATATCACGACTGGGGCCCGATTTCCACCCCCTTGTAGTAATATTTCATGATTTCTTTATACGTCTTGCCCTGCTCGGCCATATAGCGCGCTCCACAGCCGCTCATGCCTACACCGTGGCCTGCCATTTTTTTACCAACACAGCCCGGGTCTTCTACACCCTGCAAATACGGTGTATTAGTCCAGCCAAAGACCTCCTGGCCACTCCGTGTGCGGCCATCGTCGCTGGAAAAGTAGGGCGTTTTGATCAATTTACCGTTATATGTCACTACCTCTCCTTTTGTGTCATTTACGGCTTTTATGATATTTGGAGAGCGGCGCGTTACACCATAGCCTATGTACTTTTGCGTATTGGCCGGGTCGTCATCCAGATGGTATGGCTTTCCTGGAAATTTTTGCGCCTGCGTTGTGTAGTATTTTGCATACGAACGCGCCGCCACAATTATCGCCTTCATCTTTTCCGGCAGTTCATTGTCTGCAAACTCTGCCAGACCTTTCAGATAATTCTCAATATCCAGCTCGTTGATAGGTCTCAGTCCGGAGTCTTCCGATATCACCTCTATGACCTCGAGGAAGGTGTTGTCGTTGATCTCCTTATTCCAGGCCGGCCTGCGGTCAAGATTTTCTATCGTGATGTAGCCGATCGCGCTTACAGTCTTCATGCGTACAGGTCCATCCACCAGCAGGCCGACTGTGCCCGTTGTTACCAGATATTTTCCTGAAGCATCATGTTTTTTTACAGTTACTTTTTGCTTTGCCGGAATTTTTTTCAAAACCACCGCACCGTTGTATAGATTTGCCAACGATGATGGCGAGAGGATGATCTCTTCCTGCTCTTTAAAGTTGAGAGCAACACGCACTTTGTTCGACATTCGCGTTTTCTTTTTTACAATCACATTGGAGGAGTCATCATTTTGCACAGAAAAATTAAATGCGAGTTCTTGGTCTTCCATCCAGCGTATTTTTTCTATCACCGGAGTGAAGAATTCAGTATATGTTCCGGCTGTTTGCGGGGCCTGCCCCGTTTGAGGGGCTTTTATTTTGAATGTAAATTTCCCGACAGCGCCTGGCTTTACCTCGCTTTGCTCGAGTGTTATTGATTGAAAAAACTTACTGATGCGATCTCTGGGGCTATCCGGGTGTATTCGTATAGCGTGGTCGCCAGAGTTACGCCACGTCACGTTTCCAGTGTTTTTAATCTCGACCCAACCTTCTGTCTCCTCGCCAGGCTTGAGCTCACTCTTTGGGTCGTGCTGATTTACTACTTGATAACTGCCATCGACGCCCTGCACCATAAAGGCCACAGGGAGGCTCTGAGACGAGCGATTGCCATTTGAATCCTGCAGTACTACATCATACGCAACGAGTCCGGACTTGAGCCCGCTCGCGATTTTTCCTTCAAAAACTCCAAAACCGCCGGGAGCTACGGAAGCGGTCTTTAGCTGTGCGACCACTGTTGGCGCGTTAGGCTTTACTGTAAACGCTATGGTCTCAAACTCTGTTGCCACCTGCGGCTTTGTTAGCACGAGGGAGAGACCGGTATTCCATGTCTCCGTACCGTTATTTTTTAACCGCACTGTAAATGTGTCCTCGCCGTCTGGCGTAAGGAAGATTACATCACGTTTAAAAGCATCTGATGCGGAGTAGGGGACATTTATGGGCGTGAACCGTCGCGACAGGTGGTAGTTCAGCAGCTCGCGTGTGCCGATAAGTTTTTGATACAGAAAGTTTCCCGGGCACGTGGTGTTGTCAGAGTCGCGGTGGCCGTTGATGTTTTTGTATACCACATCTTTGTATGTCGTTGATCCTTCAGAATTGATCTTATATTTTTTTGCCAAGCTGCTTGTTAGCGCGAGCAATGATCGCATAACCGGCGCAGGTATCTCTTCTTCCTGAAAATCTCCAAGCACAGCAATACCGACGGAAACTTTATTTAACGGCAGTGCGTGGCCTCCTATTACACGGTCACCCCCCTGTCGCCCTTCGTATATATTTCCATGCTGGTCTATGATGTAGTTGTAGCCGATATCTCCCCATCTACGGCCAACAGAGTGGTAGTTGTATATGTTCTGGATGGCTACCTCCGGGTTATCCAGATTTTTCACCGATGCCGTGTGGTGTATTACGATAAATTTGACGTCTTTTGCATACTGTATCGGCCAGAGATATGGGCGCCCATATGGGTCGTTTGTTACCACGCGCTCTATCTCGTCCACCTCTCCGTTTTCAGACTTTGCCGCACTGTCACCGTTACCATCAGATTGACTCACCTCAGACATCACGCGGTCGTTGTATAGCAGTTCCGGATTGGCGCCCCACTCGGTTCTTCGTATTATCCGCAGACTGCCTGGTATGGCCAGTCCTGCCATAAGCCGCGACGAGATATTTTTTTCTTTTCCGTATGAAAATCGCTCGATTGTTAATCCATCAATGGTTCCGCTGACTTTGTACTCGTGCTCGTCACTTTTATTTACAGTAAAAAAAACCTCAGGTCCGCTGGTCTCCGCACCCTCCCGCTCATCGCTATCCGGATCCTCCTCTATATCGTACCAATCGCTCCAGGCTCCGCTGACTTCGTGTGTTCGTACAAAAAGTTCAGAATCTGCTGAACGCTGGCTCCATTTTATTATCAGCGCTGTAAAGGGTGCATCAGTCGCAACAGCACCAAGCGGAAACACCCCAAGCAAAAGGCTAAAAATCGTGATATATGATAAAAACCTCTTCATAATCATGGATTAACTCACATTTGAGACTCTATCATATATAACAATATGAGCCCACGAGTGTTACTTGAATCTTCACATTGGCTATTTTCAAATGTATACTCTGTGCGTTATATCTAATCACTTTCGTTTATGGCACATGTTTTTACAGATGCGGATTTTACTTCTGAAGTACTACAGGCTCCCGGTTTGGCTGTGATTGATTTCTTTGCCGAGTGGTGTGGACCATGCAAGATGATGGCTCCAACTATAGACGAGATGGCAGAGGAAATGAGCGATGTAAAGATCGGCAAGCTCGATGTAGACTTAAGCCCGCAGACCGCGCAAAATTACGGCGTCTCCAGTATTCCCACTTTGATTTTTTTCAAAGGCGGCCAGGAGGTTGGCCGCACGGTGGGTTTCCAGTCAAAAGAAGCCATCGAGGCAAAAATCGCTCAGTTTAAGTAGTATTTGCTTGTCTTTTTGTACAATTAAAGGTATAATTTAAACATACAAATAACTGTACATTTTATGGTACATATAGACGACAGTACTGTGTTGGTAAGCTCAAGTGATTTGCGTACTGAAATGCCAAGGCTGGAGAAGGAAATTAAAGTAAAAACTGTAATTATTATGAAGCGCGGTAAGCCTATGGCTGTACTTCAGGATTTTGATGAGCACAAAAGAAAAGAGGCTCTTATAGAATCTTTTGAAGATACAGCGATGGGACGAATTGCATTGAAACGTATGAAAGATGCAGATGAGCGTGATTACATTTCGCATGAAGCAATGAAGAAAAAGCTCGAACTGTAACTTATGTTGGTAAATGTTTAAGATCATCTATCATCCGGACGTTTTTGAGAAAGATTTTTCAAAAATATCAAAACTTGATTGTGCAAGAATTATTCGCCTGATTGAAAAGAAATTAATGATCGACCCCATTCAGTACGGCAAACCTCTTCAAGGAGAGTTAAAAGGGCTATACCGGCTCCGTGCGGATCCGTACAGAATTATATATTCTGTGAAAAGAGAGCGCATTACCGTCTTTGTGCTAAACGTAGGGCTACGTAGAAATGATGAAGTTTATAATGAGGCGGTAAAACGGTCTTAGGGTCTCTGCACAGGCCATAACTCAGAGTGATTTCTTCTGTTTTTTTGCCTCACCGACCGCGAGTTTGTCTACGCGGGTGTTTTCCGGATGACCGGCGTGGCCGCGCACCCACTTCCAGGTAATTGTAAGTCCACCGGACACATCGGCGAGCTCTGCCCATAAGTCCAAATTCATTTTTTTCTTCCATCCATCCGTCATGGTTCTGATTACCAGTGATGAGTCGGAGTAGACAGTGATCGGTATGTCGTGCTTTTTTATTGTTTTCAAAGCTTCAATTACAGCACGCATTTCCATTCTATTGTTCGTTGTGTTCGGTTCACCTACTTTTAATATTTTTTCTGTAGTGCCAAATTTTAAAATAGCCGCAAATACTCCCTGACAGTGGTTGCCCAGAGAGGAGCCATCTGTGAATATCTCAATCATAGTAAGTATGTTTATACAATAATATCCTGATGTAGTCAAATCCCACTAGCTTCAAAAGATCCCATAATTATACACCCGAAACAGTCTGGTAGTCGACTTAGTATGGTGTCCAGAAGTCATATATATATTATAGTTCAGGTTAAGGTCTGGAATTTGACTTGTATTGCCATCTGACAGTGTAGTAAGGTTTTGTCCTCGCACTCTCTTTTAAGCTATCATACTCGCATGTCAGCACTCAATGACTTCATATCACAACTGATACTCGTCGTCGCCGGTAGCGCCGGTACTTTCTGGAGAAATGTGACACTGGTTGATTTTTCCGCGTGGCAGGTTTTCTTTGACATTCTTCTGGTGGCGGTACTTTTTTACTGGATGATACGCCTGCTTTCCGGTTCGCGCGCGATCAATATTATTCTTGGACTCATCATTCTCGCCGCACTGTTTCTCGTGAGCAAGGCTTTTGAGCTTGTCGCGATGTCGTGGTTACTTTCTCGATTGTTCACAGTGATACTGGTCGCCATACCGATTATATTCCAGCAAGAGCTTCGTGCCGGGCTCGAAAAACTCGGACGCACAAAGTTTTTTCTCGCACAGGAAAAAAAGGAGATCGACTTTCTTATTAGCGAGGTGGTAGAGGCGTGTCTGGCTATGGCGGAACACAGAATAGGTGCCCTGCTGGTATTCCGTGGAGAGGTGAGTCTTACAGAATATGTGGAGTCCGGTGTAATGCTAAATGCAAAGATCTCAAAAGAGTTGATTCGCAGTATATTTTCAAAAAACGCGCCACTGCATGACGGAGCAGTGATCATCGAAGATGGTCTGGTGGTAGCGGCTGGAGTTACACTGCCGCAGTCTTTTCGCAACTACGGTCACGCATTTGGCACACGGCACAAGGCGGCGCTCGCCGTGAGCGAGGCCACGGACGCGCGTGTAATAGTCATATCTGAGGAGCGCGGCACGATCTCTCTGGCCTTCCGCGGGACGATGGAGCAGGGTGTAAAGGCAGAGCAGATACAGCAGTTCCTAGAAAAAATATATCGTAAGAAAAAACCTACACATGCTTAAGGATTTTCCTGTAAAAATTTTCGCACTGTTTCTGGCCGCACTTTTCTGGTTCTTTGTCGTGACGCTGGAGAATGATTATTTTAAATTGTCTGAGTCTGTCCCGGTCAGGCCATTTAACCTTGGGGAACAACTTGCACTGGTAAATGATCTCGGCACCGTATCACTCACTCTGCGTGCTTCAAATCCGGATGTGTTTCGCACACTGTCTGCGGATGATTTTGATGTGTATGTGGATCTAGACTCTCAGGGAGTTGGAGAGAAAGATCTTGAGATACTTGTGCGTTCAAAGAAGCCGGAAGTGAGTGTAGTCCGCACCGAGCCTGCGCGCGTTACGCTCGTTATAGAGCCTGTTCAGACCACACAAACAGCGCTTTCTTATAGACTTTCCGGCGAGTTAAGGAAAGGCCTGGCGGTGGAGTCAGTTAGCCTTAGTAGCCAGTTCGTAACTGTGCGCGCCGCCGAGAGCGTACTAAAAAATATCGATCATGCGGAGGCGGACTTAAAGCTCTCTGAGCAAATGGGAGGAGGAACAATATCAAAAGATGTTGAGATAGTAGTGCTGGACAGTCAGGGCTTCCCACTGTCACAGGCTTTTGTCGACAAGGATGTAAAGGTCACTGCCAACGTGACAATCTCGGAGGAGAAGCGTGAGCAGGATGTCGGTATTAAAGCCGATCTCACGGGTAGCGTGTCCGATGGTTTCGTAAAAAGCGTCCGTACCACCCCCTCGGTGGTGGCGGTAGAGGGCTCTGGCAAGCTCCTCCAGAAAATAGAGACTCTAGAAACCGAGCCTGTTGATTTGGCAGATCTATCCGGAGTTGGCGTACAGATTCAAAAAAGGAAACTCATACTTCCGGAGGGGGTATCACTAAAGTCTGGTGAACCAGAGTTGATCGAAATCGAGATCACAATTGAAGCGTACTAAAAAACCCCTTCTCAAAAGGGTTGAAGGGGTTTTTGTTGTAGATTCGTATGCAGTCTAGTCCGCGCGAATTTAAAGTCAAGGATTTATTGCGCGGTGTCATTGGAGAAAGTAGTAGCTGTAGAGTCTGCTGGAGTCGCGGCAAATGGGGAACAGGTGTTCTGTCCAGGCAGTGCATGTCCAGGTTCGAGACAGAAATCACGAACTGTTTCTATGCGTGGATCAGCGTGAATCTCCGGCTGATCGAGAAGATCGAGAGGTAGTACTTCTACTCCAACCACTATGCCATGTGCTCCACGGCGCTCTACTGAGCCTGGAACTACCACTTGTACACGTTTTCCGGTTGCATCTTCAGTGATGGGTTCACGGCCTGTACGCTCTACGCGAACGACAGTTGCCTTAACTCTTAGGATTTCACCGTACAGATTTTCATCACCCGGTTCGACGTCAGTATGAAGAAAAATCGCCCTGACGCGTCGATTTGCTTCTGATGTTAGACAGTCTGGATTAACATCCACATGTGCCGCAACGCGAACAATTGATTCATTTGTAGCATCTGGATTTTGATAAACCCTGGCTATAACCGGATGACAACGTAGTGTATCTTCGGCTTCAGTTGTTTCTGGACCTTCATCGCCACAACCGGTAGCGCCAAGCACTGCGGTGGCGAGAGCTGTAGCTTTTATGAGTGATCCGGATTCAGGTGATCTCATGTATTAGTTTGGTTATAAATTAATTGGAACAGGAGCGAGATAGTAGCATGAAAATATGGCTATGTCAAGACTAAAAGGGCATCGTCGACCATTTTACAGGTTAGAATAAGCCTTGTTATGAAGATAAGAGTTTGTATACCAATTCGAGAGAGGTCTTCCGGTAGGGCTATTTCCTTCATAAAAAAGGCGGAAAAGAGCGCTGATATCATCGAGATATGGCTGGAGCAGATCAGTGATATTGACCTGAAGAAGCTCATAAAAGCCTCAAAAAAGCCCATTTTGGCAAAGGGGGGATTTGACCTGTTAAAACAGGCTATTTCCGCAGGCGCCAGGTATGTCGATCTGGATATTGGAGAGCGTGATCTGGCAAAAAAAGTTCGTTTATTACAGACATTAAATAGGCGTGCCGAGGTGATAGTTTCCTATCATAATTTTCAAAAGACTCCCTCGATCGACGAGCTCGTTCGTACTGCAAAGCGCGTGTACTCCGCCGGTGCGGATATCGTCAAAGTCGCGACAAATATAAAGAAAGTATCCGACATCTCCATTCTGCTTGAACTCTTGGCGCGTATGGATGGCAAGAAAATGATTTGCATAGGAATGGGAGAAAGAGGAAGGTTAACGCGCATTATGCTATCGGTAGCCGGCAGTTTTCTGACTTATGTTGCGTTGGATTCGCGGCATAGGACAGCACCGGGTCAGTACACGTTAAAAGAATTTCAAAAAGCTTTAATTAACTACTCATGCCTCTAGGAATAGGAATTGTAGGATTGCCAAATGTAGGTAAGTCGACATTGTTCAATGCGCTGACGCGTTCACATGCGGCGCAGGCGGCGAACTATCCCTTTTGCACTATCGATCCAAACGTAGGAGTCGTAGAGGTGCCGGATCCGCGCCTCGCCAGGCTTGCGGAGATGGTTAGCCCAGAGAAGGTGATACCGGCTACAGTTGAGTTTGTGGATATAGCTGGACTCGTGCGAGGCGCGAGTAAGGGAGAGGGTCTTGGTAACCAGTTCCTGGCAAATATTCGCGAGTGTCAGGCTATAGCACAGGTTGTTCGCGTTTTTGAAGATCCAAATATCATCCACGTGCACGACGATGTCCACCCTGCGCGCGATGTCGGTATAGTCGAGGTCGAGCTTATTCTTGCCGACCTGCAGACTGTGGATAAGCGTCTTGCGAAAGCACAGTCGGAGACCAAGTCCGGTGATAAGAAGAAAGTGGTGTATGCGGAGTTACTGCAACGTTTGAAAAAAGCCCTCGACTCCGAGGTTAAAGCAAAAGATGCCGGATTTTCTGATGAAGAAAAGGCCGAGCTTTCCGATCTGCACCTCCTCACCATGAAAGAGATTCTCTATATAGCCAACGTGCATGAAGAGCGGATAAAAGAATCTAGCCTTGAGTTTTTGCGTGAGAAACTGCAGATTAGTGCAGGCCCAGTTGAGATTATTCCGATATCGGCAAAGATAGAGCACGAGCTCAGCCTGCTTTCTGATGCGGAGTCTGCTGATTTTCTTGCTGAACTTGGTATCAAAGAGAGCGGCCTCAATGCTCTTATTCATGCGGCTTATCGCGTACTGGGATTACAGACATATTTCACTGCTGGTCCAAAAGAGGTGCGCGCGTGGACCTACGGCCGCGGATGGAAAACTCCCGCCGCCGCTGGCGTAATACATACCGATTTTGAAAAAGGCTTCATAGCCGCTGAGGTCATCTCTTACGACGACTACGTCACCTGCGGCGGCGAGCAGGGCGCCAAAGAAAAAGGCAAGATGCGCATAGAGGGCAAGGAATATGTCGTACAGGACGGCGACGTAATGCACTTCCGCTTCAATGTCTAGTTGCGACCTGGAAGTTCAGTATGCCATCACGATGTGTTACACTAAAACACATGGAAGGCGAGGTGCATTTTAAAATCAGCGGGCAGGAGGCTACAGGGACACCATCGAGAGCTCGTCGTTATACCGCTTTTATACTCGATAAGCTGGAGTTTGTTGGCGTGTCTATTATTGTGTTTGTTATTTCTTATGCGGTTTTGAACTACCAGGCGATCTACGCACAGATGGAGTACCGTTTTCAAGAGTGGAGGGGAGTGGCAAATCCGCTTGAAGATGTTGCAAATATCAGTACTGACGCAGACGGTAATAGTGGAAGTGCCAGTCTTCTTAATACTGTTGTCGTTGGCAGTGCGAAAGAATTGAGCGTTCCATCGCTTGCGTTAGAGGTACATCCGCCTGATGTTAGAATGGTTATACCGCGCATCAGGAAAAATGTCCCTGTAGTAGGGGTTGGCAACGAAAATCTGATTGCACGCGACTGGGATGGTTTGGAAAAAGATATACAGGAGTCGTTGAAGGACGGGGTAATTCATTATCCCGGTACTGCACTGCCCGGCGAGGGCGGCAACGTGGTGCTCACCGGCCATAGCTCATACTATGCGTGGGATGCCGGCAGGTTCAAGGATGTTTTTGCACTACTTCACGAAGTCGAAGTAGCGGACCGTGTGGTGATGTACTTTGATCAGCGTAAATATGTGTATGAAGTTTTTGACAAGCGCGTTGTGCTCCCGTCGCAGATAGATGTCCTGGGCCAGACACGCGATGATCGTCTTACCTTGATCACATGTACGCCAATCGGCACGAACTTAAAACGCCTCGTCCTCACAGCGAAGCTGATCAGCGTGCAGTGAGGCGTGCTACATGTCCTGTAGTTTTTTGAGAAGATTTGCCTCTTCCTCGGCTTCTGACTTCTCCAGTGAAGATTCTTTTTGTTTTAGTTTTTTGCGCTTCTCTCTGGCCTCAAATGCCTTCCACTGGATCATGTGCTTGTCATTGATGTGCTTCAGCTCCTGATTGTACTCCTCGTCAAGGCTCTGCAACTCCTGTTTTTCTTTTAGCAGAATTCCTTCCAGCTTTTTTATCTGTTCGCTATTCATTATCGGCATGATGGAAAACCAGTACTGACGCTCCTCGTCGCTCATCGACTCAGTTTCTAGAATTAGTGGAATGAGATGCGGATACTTGTCTTTTACAAAATCCGGAATTTTGAAGTTGCCGAGTGGCGTGGTGCCGTGTGATGTTTGTGTCGTTGTCATAAGTATATATTAGCCTACCGGCGGTTCTTCGTTTAGTTTTTCTCCTAGAAATACGATGACGGTACGACTGTCGTCTGTAGTATCGCCGGCTTTGCGTTCTTTGAGCAGGTTTACTATCTTCACCCACTTATCCTCTGGAATCTCGGGTGGGCGTTTTACATCACCGGTCGCTATTTTTTTTGCGGAAAGTCCAGATACTTTTGCACGTTGGTCCGGTGTCAGTCCGTACTCTGCGGACGTGAGTAGATCGTTTACCCTCTGTTCAGGTGTTTTGGAAGGTGCCGTTTGTGCGACCTCTGTTGATCCTGCCGGTTTTACCAACACGACCGCCTGCCCGCCAATGGCTTCCGTGAGGCTTAGATTGCTCTTTCTCAATACTCCCGGCTGTGTGCGCAGTGCGGCCTGGAGATTACGTAGTCCTTTTTGCTCCACGCTGTCCGACGTGAGTTCGTCGAATGCCGCCATTGCGACAAAGTCTGCTACGGTCACATCCAGTATATGATTTACAGTGTTTCTTCCCAGACCAAACTTTGCCAGTTGACGCTCTGTGGCGAGTTCTTTTTTTGCCTGCACGTTACCATTTGCGGCGAGTAACGCGTTTGATACCGTCTCGCGGCGCCAGATGGCAATACGCTGTCCGATAAGTGGTATTTTTTCGAGATTTGATAAGAAGCCTATTACCGTGAGTATCATAGCGGCTAATTTACTTTTTCTTAGAGCTGGATATTCGCGAAACGCCTTATCGACCATCTCGTTCCCGGTGCCAGTCACCACCTCGCCTTGACGATCATTCGCGTCTGCTACATCGCGCTCGATATCTCCGTTCTTTTTTCGTTCTGCTTCATAGTCACGCTTTAGCTGTTCGACGTCGGTATTAAATGTTGCCAGTTCTTTTCCATCGCGTGCTTTTTTCAGGCGTTCACGTAGGCCATCCAGGCGTCCTGCCAGCTCCGGATATGTTGCCGGTAGAATAGTGCCTATCTCTGCGAGTTTCGTCGCGCCCTCTTGTTTCAGCTTCCACAGGGTGTGTCCGGCTGGATTATTTGCTTTTAGCCAGGCCTCAAAAGGCCCAGGGTTTCCACTCTCGCCAAAGACGTCTTCTATCATCTTTGGCACGTCCGATGTCTGCATTCTTCCGAATGAGCCGCCAAACTTACTGATGTGTGTATAAAGATTGTCGCTTGAAATGCGCATCCATTCGTCGCGTAGCTCTTCAGGAGCATCGGATGGAATATTCTTTTCTGAGAATATATTTTTGCGGATCTCGCCTTGCGCAAGACGCCAGACCTCATTGTTTCTTAGATCTTCAGCGCTCGAATCATCGCCATAAAAATCATGACTGCCTTCCTCGACACGGTGTTGTAGCATCTGCATGGCGCGTGTACGTGCATCCTCGCTCAGTCCAGCCAGCTTTTCCGCCAGCTCCATTCGCGCTCCAGTGGACTCCCTGACCCCTGCCGTCGCTCTTGTAGGTGCGTCTGGAGTTTCTTTAGGTGCTGTATTCGGTGATGTATTCGGGGCTGGCAACTTTGCCTCAATATCTCCGTCCCTAAGGCTAAGAAATACAAGACGGCGCTCTCCGCTAGTGAGTTTTTTGTTTGCTATCAGCAGTGTGAGTATGCAGGAATTAAGCATTTTTGGTTGTATTATGCGACGAGCGTGAATGTAATTTTATTGCCACCCAAGCCTGTAGAATATGTTTTTTGTCCATCGCGAAGTTTATTTAAAATTGAAATAACTTGTTTTGTTGGAACTTCTTTACTCTTGGGTTCGGCAAAAGTGCCAATAGTAATCGTAGTAGTTCCGGTCTCTACATCTCCGCTTAATGATAGTGACTGCAGTGCTGTCGCACCAAACGGAAGCCCTATACTGTATCGTTTTCCACCAACTTCAAATTCAGAGTCTGAAATTGAGCATGTAGTTTTTTCCACTTTTCCACCTGAGGCGTATGGAAAATTAAATTTCATCACTCTGCCGGATAAATTTATCGTTTTGCCCTGGAATGGCTTGAGCTCATCATTCAGCGCACTCGCGACTTCCGCCTTAAGGTTTGGATTTGCGGCGGTTTCAGTTGTAGCTTCGTTTCCGGTAATGCCGAATTTACTGCGTGTATTGTCGCTGACGCGTTGTGCTTTGGCAAAATCATCGGCTTCCTTCAGTCGTGTCTCTTTGTCTCCGCCACTGTAGTTGTGAGTACGATATTCCAGATGCGGATCAAAGAAACGCATGGTGTTTTCATAGTGTGAGCCGTCTTTATTCAACATCTCGACGTGTACGTGAGGACCTGTTGATGCGCCTGAGTTACCGGTCTTACCGAGAAGATCACCGGCTTTTACGTGTTTGTTTTTCCCCACTGCAAAGTCATCCTGCATGTGAGCAAACAGGATTCGTCTGCCGGTGCCATCATTTAGCCTCAACACAACGTAATTTCCGTGGCCACTGTCACTACCGGTATTCACGACGGTTCCGTCGCACGGAGCGACCAGGTCGGTGCCAATCGGCACAGCTATATCTATTCCTGGATGTTCATCTCTGCCTACAGACACTTCACGATGGCCGAGCTCTGAGCTCAATATCATATCTCCACTGCGAAATATTGACCTTGGTGCCTGGGAGAGAGCTTCTCCTGACTCTTCGGGTGCGTCTTCGCTATTTTCTTCGGTCTCTTCGTCTGCGACTTCCTCTTCTTCAATACCCAAAGTGGATCTTAGTTTTCCGCTGAGCTGTTCAAAGAGCTTCATGATTTTTTCTATAAGTGCCTTTAATGCACCGATAAATCCGCCTTTATACAGCTCGCCTTCTATCGCATCCGCTTCTTCCTCGCTGATCGATTCCTTGATGGCTTTGTCAGCGTCCGAGAGGAATTTCTTTATTTTCTCCCGGTCATTTGCCGACACTTTGTTTTTTTCAAATGCGGATTGAAGCTTCTCTTCATTTCCGCGAACTGATTTATATTTTTCCCACATGCTTTTTTGTTCCGGCGAGGCGTTGATATTTTCCAACCCTTTTGCTTCCTTGAATCGTTCCACGGCGCTTTTGCTTTCGCTCTTTACCGACTCGTAGTTTTTTTTGTAAGCAGCTATAAGTTCGTCTACGGCGGCATTGCCGTATTTTTCACGTATCTTTGCCACATCGAAAATATTCACAACCATTTTTTCTGCGTCACTTTGCGGATCATTGATCTGCTTTAGCGCCATACCTTCGATTGCTTTTGCAAAATTTTCTTTTGAACGGACGTCAGATTTTAGAAATGCCTTAAAAACTCCGCCGGTGTTATAGTACGAGATGTCTTCCAGGTCTATCTTGTATTTTTCCGACCAGGTGTCGACATCTGACTTGAGAGTTGAAGATACTTTTTCAAATTCGGCCTTTGTTCCTGCGGTAAGTCGCTCCGATGTCTCCTTGTCCTTGATGTCTATAGCGATATTGCTAACGTAGATATCCATCTCCGCGCCTATCACGGTTCGCATGCTCTCTCCCGCTTCCTCCACTTTGCGTCCGTCTGCGGCGTTTCTGCGCTCTTCTTCTTTTTTTGCGGCATCTTCGGCTGTTTCTGGTTCAGCTTCTTTTTCTCCGGCTTCCAAAGCCGCTTCATCTGCATCCGCTACATCCGCGCTTTTTGCGTCAGCCGGTTTTTCTCCATCACCACCAATGAATACGAGACGTGATGGCGTATTTGCGCTTAGCACAGCCTCGCGGTACAGGTGATTGATGATATGTGAGAGTAGATTTTTCATTTTTGTTTTTTGCTCTGAAAATTTTAGAGCACGTACACGTCTCCACTGATCTGCTCGAGACGTTCCTTGAGCAGGCGCACTTGCTGTACCATGTTTTGTATTTGAAATGTCGGTCTGTGGTCAACGCTCCAGAGGTTGTAGATGTTACGTACGGTTGTCAGCAGGTTGACAGCATCAAAGTCCACTTTTCCCTTCTGTTCCATAGAGAGGTTGTTGTACACCGGGAGGTTGATAAGCGATGAAGGGGTGTAAAGATTTATTTTTTGTGCCTCCACCAGTTTTACAATGAGGTTTAGGAACTCCTCTTCCTC
>JBBTWW010000010.1:15396-17248 GCA_038062595.1 Patescibacteria group bacterium
CAGGTGATGCGGCCTGGTTGGTTACTGGTTGGGTTGATATATCCATAAAAGCGCCTTTCACAAACTTTTTTTAAATCCTATAATTATACCTGAAAATCACCTTTATTTCAAACCCATGAACAGGTCAGAGGCACGGTCCCGCATAGAGAGCCTAAAAACCGAGATTAAGAGGCTAAATTATCAGTACTTTACGCTTGACAGAAATGAGTTTTCTGAGGAAGTACGGGATAGTCTGAAAAAAGAGCTCGTTAGGCTGGAAAGCGAGTTTCCGGGGCTGGTTACGCCTGACTCACCCACCCAGAGAGTGGGTTCGGCACTGTCCGGAAGGTTCAAAAAGGTCGCGCACATAACTCCAAAGAAAAGCCTGGCAGATGTTTTTTCAAGCGAGGAGATCGTGGAGTGGTCTGAGAGGGTTACGAAATTTTTGCCAAATGAGAAGATGACATTCATAGCCGAGCCAAAGATGGATGGGCTGAACATCACAGTTCACTATGAAAAAGGAAAATTAATCCGTGCACTCACGCGTGGTAACGGAGTCGAGGGGGAGGACGTGACGCACACGGTGAGGACCATAGAGAGCTTACCTCTCGAGCTGGAGATGCCGATAGGCCTAGAAGCTTCAGGCGAAGTTTTTTTGAGTAAAGAGAGTTTTGAGCACATTAATCTGGAGCAGGAGAAAAATGAAAAGCCACTTTTTGCAAATCCACGTAATGCCGCGGCGGGCTCGGTTAGACAGCTGGACCCGGCCGTATCCGCCTCACGCAATCTAAATATATTTTTTTACGAACTTGGCAGGAATACGCTAAAAGACCTGCCTTCAACGCAGGAGCAGGTTTTAAAAACATTTCACGCGCTTGGCCTGCCGATAAATCCTACATACAAAGTATTTTCCTCCATTGACGATGTGGTGAAGTTTTGCGGCGAGTGGGGTGCCAAGCGCGAAAAGCTGGCCTTTGAAATAGACGGAATAGTCTTAAAGATAAACGAAAAAAGCGCACAGGAAAAACTTGGGTTTACAGCAAAGACACCGCGTTGGGCGGTCGCGTATAAGTTCGCCCCAAAGCAGGCAACCACGCATGTGCTGGATATCATAGTCCAAGTCGGTCGAACCGGCGCGTTGACGCCTGTGGCCGTCCTCGATCCCGTGTTTGTCGCCGGTTCGACCGTATCACGCGCCACACTGCACAATGAAGATGATCTCGAACGTAAAGACGTTCGTGTCGGCGACACAGTTGTTATACAAAAAGCCGGTGACGTCATACCGGAGGTTGTTGAAGTTATGAAAAATCTCCGCACTGGAGTTGAAAAGAAATTTCATTTTCCAAAAAAATGTCCAGCGTGCGGCGGGGCTGTTGAAAAACCGGAAGGGGAGGCGATCACGCGTTGTGTAAATTCCGGATGTTTTGCGCAGGAGCGCGAGCACTTCATCCACTTCGTGAGCAAGCACGCTTTTGACATTGAGGGTCTGGGAGAAAAAGTCGTCTCCGGCCTGGTTGAGGAAGGTTTTGTTTCCGATCCTGCAGATATTTTTTCTCTTACCTCAGATGATTTCTTGAGCCTGCCACTTTTCAAGGAAAAACGCACATCCAACCTGTTATCTTCCATCGAAAAGTCAAAAGATGTCACATTATCGAGGTTTATTTTTGCTCTTGGCATTCGTCATATCGGAGAAGAGATCAGTCAGTCACTGGCGCGCTACTTCACCGATCATTACGGTAATGGGCGGTCTGCAAGTTTTGAAATGGGTAAGTTAATTGAGCTCATGTCTCATGTAAAATTTGAAGACCTTGATAATATCGATGGCTTTGGCGGTAAGGTAGCGCAATCCGTGGTCGAGTGGTTCAGTCATAAA
>JBBTWW010000011.1:0-4018 GCA_038062595.1 Patescibacteria group bacterium
TGCCTCTTTAGGTCTTCAACTTCTGGCGGGTATTATTGCTGCTCTTGATTTAGGTAGTTTGATCGGAGTATTCGTTTATGGTTCAAAGCAAAAAAAAGCCGAGAGAGTGGAAAAAGAAATAGCAGTTCGCGAGGATAGATAAAATTATATTATCGGCTTGCTGGCTTTACGGGGAGAGTTTTTTAATTTTTGCCGCGAACTAGCATAGATTTTATTCTTCAACGAAATAATCGGAATCTATTTTTTTCACGTCGTAGCTGATAACTTTGGAAACACCAATATCGTTTTCAGTCATTAGTAGTGTCAACATTTCGCCGTCAATTAAAATAACTTTTTGCTCAATTGTTTTTGCATATTCTTGAGCATCTTTTGTAAATCCTGACGTCGTAATGAAAACTCCTTTTTTTGCTCTTTGGCCAACTAATGCGCCTACAAATTTGTGGATTTCTGGTCTACCTACAACTCCTTCCCAGCGTTTCGCTTGGATATAGATAACATCAAGTCCGAGCTTGTCTTCTTTGATGATTCCGTCGATGCCGCCGTCACCACTTTGACCTACAGCTTTTCCGGCGGCTTTGAGGGAACCGCCATATCCCATTTTGAGCAGTAACTCGACAACCAACTTTTCAAAGAAGCGTGGCGAACATGACTTTACAAGGTTCAAAATTTCTTGAGCTAAATCATTCGTGATTTTTTGATAACCGTATTCCAAAAGTTCCTGTGGTGTTTGCGAAGAGTTTGCCACTACTTCTTCTTGCTCTTCGTTATTGTCTTTTTCTTTATGCGCGGTTCTAAATTCTATGAATTTGGGGAACTGCTCAAGAAATTTTACATTTATTGCTGGTGGATTTTTTGACAAAACTTCTAGGCCAAGATCAGTTATTTTGAAGTAGCCTCTTTTTGGTGTCTCGATAAGGCCGGCCTTTTTGAGATAAGTTCTTGACCAGCCAGTACGATTATCAATCACATACTGCTGTCCACTTGGTAAAAGTTCTTTTCTTTCTTCTCCGGTTGATTTAAAAAAATCGGCGATGTAACTGATAGCCTCTCCGATTGAGTGCTCTTTCTTGTCCCCTGCAAATTGCAGGAGTGGAAGCATTATAGATTGAAAATCTGGTATCGCCATAGTTTTTGATTTGATTTAAGGCCATTTTACTTTTTACGCCTGTTTGGATATATGGAAATTTAAACTGCAAGGTATTTATGTTGAATGCGAGTAACTAAGAATTCCTCATTTTCGATTTGAGGAAGAATTCTTTTTGCATTTTTTAACGCAGTTACACTATTTTCTCCTGTAGCAATGATTTTACCGTCCAGGGAAATGGCAATTTCTCCCATGTGTTCTTTCTGAAGAACAGCCGATATTTTTGGAGTTTTTATCATAAAAAGAAAGCGGTTTCATGCTATCATCTTTTTCACTTTCGTACAATTGCAAATTATGCGAAAAATCTACTTTTTATCTTTTTTATTCAGTGCCTTCAGTGCTTCGAATCCAAATTTTTCAAGAAATTTATCCACTTCATCTGTCACTTCCTCTTCAGAGACCTCACCTCTATCAAGTGCACGCCTCATCTCTTGTATTCTCTTAGTGGCAGTTTCGAACGTTTCTATTTCGGTGCTTGGTGTCGTTTCTGACATGGTTTGGAGATTAGGGTTAAATTTTGCTAGCTCTCGATGATGCGGGGGTGCGGGCGGCGTGGTGGGGTTTTTTCGGACGCGTTGGTTGCTTTTTTATTGTAGCCTATGTAGCCGCCGCCGAGGAGGGCGGTAAAGTCATTTCTGGCATCGCCTGTGCGGGGGTCTACCCAGCCTTCGGCTGAGGCGGCGCCGATGACCGGCTCCTCTATCTCCTGTGTGATCTCGATGTCGCCATTTTTTAGCACACGCGTGCTTCTGATCGCACGTATATCTATCTCGTCGCTGACGGATAGGATTGTTTTTTCTACTGTCTGTCCTGGGGTGCCTTTGATCACTATCTTTTTCGTCGTTGTTCTAGTTTCAGGTTTTCCTTCCACCACCTCCGTCTCCTCTCCGCCTTCCGGATTGGCAGGAACCAGTACAAAATCGCCGGGCAGATCTTCCCAGTATGCGGAGATGTTTCCACACTTTTTGTAGATCGCGACCTTTATAGTGACAGGCGCGGTCGGATTTTTTCTACGTATTATTACTGGGACTTTGATAGTTTCGGTAACGGTTTCGTATCTCACTTCATCCGGTTTTCCAGGGATGTGGATGCGCTCTTTTTCTATCCTTACTTTGCGGGTGATCGTGATCTGATATTCCGTCTTACCCTCGACTAGAAATGCGTGACGTACAGAGCTCACTACATCGTAAAACTTTCGCATCGTCTCGGCCTGAAAGCCCTCGGCTATCACGCCACCTTCGTAGGCGTGGGCGATGACACCCAGCTCCTCCGGTGTGAATATAAGTAGCTGTGCGAGAATCGGTGCGAATTTTAACGCCATCGGACTGCGGACAAAATCCTGCATGTACTGTACGCCGGTATCCGGATTGCGATCGAGCAGATGCTCAAAAGTTTCCGGAGCGGATGCGTTTTTCCCCTCCAAAATCTCCAGCCACATGCGGGCAACCTCGCCCTCAGTAGAGTTCTGTTTCGTAGGGTCGAGCTCGGCTATGGTAATCGCGCCGTAGCGGTCATTTTTACTGCCAAAATTTCTGATTCTGCGTACACCGGTTATTTTTCGGTCCGGTGTGCCGGTTCCCACGATGCTGGCAAAATAACTGCCCTCCGGTATGTCGGTCGCCTGCGTGTTGATGTCTACTTGGCGAGCTTTTGCCATGATAAACTCGACTGCTTCTTTTATCTTTTTTTCGCGGACGTCGGGTTTTTCGTTTTTGTAATATTCATTGAACATAGAGCGGATCATCGGCTCCTCAAATGAGGTGAGATAGCGCTGGTATGTCTCCTGGCTCTTTTCCACACTGGCAAAACTGTGCGTCATGAGATCAAACATGATCGCATTCAGCTCCAGCGGATTCAGAGGCTCATGCCCCAGCCTGACTACGGCGCTCTGTACGTGATCGACCAGCTCGGGAAGATTTTCGGTCCAGTTTGATTCTATGGTGCTCCCTCCGCGGACGAGGTCAAAACCGCGCGTCGTGAGCTCGCGGTAGCGTTGCATGAAGTGTTCGTTGTCGCGCGCGAGCGCATCGGCGAGATCGCCGAGGTCGCTTCGGACTTTTGTATCCTCCGGTACTATTACAGTGAGGCCTTTCATGAGACGTGCGTACGCCGACTTGTAGTCGTCCAGACTTTTTGCAGAGAGGCGCTCGCGCGCGGCGTCCGGATTATTGCGCATCCAGGCGTGATAATCCTGCATGGTCATGATGTTTGTCTGGCGCGGACGCTTTCCTTCATGTGATATGTTTTCCGGTATAGTCCACTTCATGGCGCGATTTTTGTGCAGGAAGTGAGTCATCTCAGTCTCCACACCTCCCGGCTCTGCACGCGCTATTTCCGGATTTGTAGTGATCGTGAGAATCGTTCTTTTTGCACCGCCTTCATTTCCAAATGGATACGTGATGTCTTCACGTGCGATGAATACGCGCTTGCGCTGGTCTACACTGAGGTAGAGGTTATCTCCGTCCGTAACCACCAGTACGTCATTTGCCACGTCCGGGTCCACCACGACCATGCTCTCGCCGTAAGCGCGGTGCATGTCGATGCGGATCAGACCGTCCTTGTCCATAGATGTGAGAGACGAGTCTATGGATCTCTCTACTTTATTTTCAAATGTACCGTAACGGTCGACTGTCGTGATATCGAGTGGTGCTATATCTTTTACCGCGAGTGCGAGATTGCCGCGCTCGTCCAGAATGATGGAGCCGGCTGTGCTGATGGTGCGCTTTAATACGCGTGTTTTTGAGCCCTCCTTGCTCTGGCGTACGAGCTCATTGTGTATTGATTCTTGAGTATACCCGTCGGCGTGTTCGTATCTCGCGAGACGGAAGACCAGGTCGCGGTGCGCGATACCAAAGTCCACGCCGCCGATGATAA
>JBBTWW010000012.1:0-1758 GCA_038062595.1 Patescibacteria group bacterium
AAGTCGTGGCAATGAATCCGATACGAACACCAGGGCAAGAGCCCGAGCAGGCTAACAATGAAGCATCCAAGGCACCCACTGGTTTTGAAGCCGTATTTAATACCCTAACCCTGGAGGCAAGAATTGACTTGACCAATTTTTACGTAGCTGAGTTTATAGGTCCAATCCTGGAATCCGGAGAAGGAAATGCATACATTCATGAAAACGGAGATATCATGTATGTCTTAAAACATCCTGATGGACGGATATCGCTGGTGAGCGCAAGCACATTCCCGAAAGAGGAACTATCAAATTATCGTCCTCGAACAATTACCAGTGCCGACAAAGAGATAGCGGAATATAGATTTGTAAAATCAATCAATGCTCTTAAAGAAACGTATGTGATAGAGATTAATGGATTAACTGAACGCTTTGGAGCACGTGGCGCCGAGGTGTCTTTCTTTCATGAATTTATCAAAATAGCAGAACGTTATAACTTACCTTTCTTGTTCGTGCGTGTGCCTCTAAAATGGCACGATGGGAAAACGTATAATGTTACATGTTGCTTTTTTAACGTAGCTGGCGGCGTGCGTCCCTACATTATTCCGCCCGAACAAGTACCATCTGACCTTCTTGCTCATCTTGCGAATTTTACTCTCGACGATAAGTACACAGATATCTCTTCTTTTGGTAAAGAACTCTTGAATATAAGAGGATCTGATTCTTTATCGTAATTGATTCATCTGCCGACCTCCACAGTAGATCCGGGGTTGACCGTTACAGTCCAAGTTCCAAACTTCCTTGCCCTGCACGGGCCTCCTCTTTCCAGTGACACTTTATACGTACCTTCGCCAACCGATACATCACACGTATCGCCAAGTGTAACAGAACAAACGCAGTCATCACGATCATTCCCCATTGGGGTACATGGGCCGGTATTGCCTTTTTCACCGACAATAGTTTCAACGCGCATGCTGTCTACACACGGCACAACGCCTTCACTAGGAAAACGGGCTTTAATTCTCCCTGTCGGTGCATTATATGATGGGTTGCCTGCTGATTTCCCGCGAAGTTTATCAGCTCCACGGATTCCCGCACCAATTCCTTCCATCACAGTTGGTCCATATTTCACTATCTTATCCCCAAGCCATCCCAGATGCGATTGCTCCGGAGGTGGTTGATATCTGGCAGCAGCGCGGCGCTGTTCGTCCGCGGCTTCAGCCCGCACTCTAGCGGCTTCTTCTTCGCGTGCTATTTCCACTTGGCGCTCGAAGTACTCCTGATATTGCTCTTTTACGTCCATTCGCATGGCTCCTGCGATTATGCTATTAGGGAAATTTTCAAGAAATTTTTCTCCCTCTACCGTTTTAGCCAATGGATCTGCCTCGGCTTCGTATTTCTCCCACATAATGCGCTCGCCATTGGAGAGAACAATAGTTTTGAGCTGAATAGCCACGCGCTTATCGTCTTGCTCCATAGGCTGTGTCCCAGCCTCTGCCGCTGGATATACATCTGCGTCAAGAAGTTTAAACAAATTTTCTCGAGAAACTGCTTTTACTACATCAATCCGAAGTAACCCATTGGCATCAGTAACGCCAAGTGGAAAGTCACCAATAGGTGTTTTTAAAACTATATGGGCATGCGGAAGACTATTTACATAGGGTTGCTTATCGATAATTTCCTGCCGTTTTCTCATTTTGCCCGTTTCGTCTTTGCTGTCGATTGCTTCAAAAGCTTTGTATATGGAGTGCCCTATAATCACTAATCCTACCGGGGTGG
>JBBTWW010000013.1:0-27446 GCA_038062595.1 Patescibacteria group bacterium
GAACATGCGACGCGAGGGATTCGAGCTCCAGGTATCCCGTCCGGAAGTGATTTACAGAGAAGAAAAAGGAAAAACCATGGAGCCTATGGAGTTCCTCATTGCGAACGTACCTGAGCAGTACTCGGGAATGGTGATCGAAAAACTCGGTACGCGAAAAGGCCGCATGGAAAACATGCTTACGGAAAACAAGCACACCCGCCTGGAGTACACTATTCCTACGCGTGGACTGATAGGCTTTCGCAGTGAGTTCATCATGGAGACGCGCGGGGCGGGCATACTCGATCACAGCTTCTCACACTACGAAGAGTACAAAGGCGATATAGAAGGCCGTAAAAACGGCGTACTGATCTCACAGGAAAATGGTGAAACCACAGCTTATTCAATCTGGAAGATACAGGAGCGCGGCATAATGTTCATACATCCTGCGGTCAAGATATACGAAGGTATGATCCTTGGTGAGAATGCAAAAGACAACGACCTGGTTGTAAATGTCTGCAAGGGTAAAAAACTTACAAATATGCGCGCCTCCGGCGCGGACGCGGCCATAATGCTGACCCCTCCACTGGATATGACACTTGAACAGGCGCTAGAGTTCATAGACGACGACGAGTATGTCGAGATCACCCCAAAATCAATCCGCCTTCGCAAAAAACTGCTAAAGGAAACCGACCGCCGCCGCGCCGGCAAGTCATAATCTCTATCCTTCGATTATTTCTTTATGGAGCTTTGTGAAAAAGAAGATAGAGCTGAATGAACAATTCGTGAATGCCTTGAACCGTCTGAACACGACGAATAAGTCATTATTTATTACTGGAAAAGCCGGGACTGGAAAATCCACATTACTTACACACTTTCAGAAGGAGACCTCAAGAAAAGTCGTTATCTTGGCTCCAACAGGCGTATCAGCTCTAAATGTACAGGGGCAGACCATCCACTCTTTTTTTGGTTTTCCTCCGAGTATCACACCGGAGAAGGTGCGTCGCGAAAAGGCCTCAAACACCTTGCTCGAAATTCTCAAGCACCTGGATGTAATTGTGATCGATGAAGTCTCCATGGTTCGTGCCGATCTCATGGACTGTATTGACGAAGCATTACGCCTATTTCTTCACACTTCCGAACCGTTTGGAGGTGTACAGATGGTCTTTATAGGAGACTTACACCAATTACCGCCCGTAGTCGCGGGAGAGGAGGAACGTCAACTCTTTAGAACGGAATATGCCAGTCCATATTTTTTTGATGCAAAAGTTTTTGGGAACACGCAATTTGATTTTCTAGAACTGGTAAAAATATATAGACAAAAAGACCAGGAATTTATAAAACTTCTGAACAAAGTAAGAAACAATAAAATTTCGGCTTTGGATTTGGATAAATTAAACGCGCGCGTTCTGCCGGATCCGCAGACTTTTCACAACAAGGATCATTCTTATATCACGCTCACATCTACCAATGATGCCGCTAACGAGATAAACAACCTTCGACTGGAACGCCTGCCTTCGAGTACAGAATCATATGAAGCGACACTTTCTGGAGAGTTCGAAGGCAGAAATCACCCTACGCTGGCACAGCTGAAAGTGAAGAAAGGTGCGCAAATCATGATGCTAAATAATGACAAAGAAGGTCGTTGGGTAAATGGCAGTATCGGTAAAATTATAAGCATCGAATTTGACGATTTTTCCGGTGAAGATGTGCTTCACATACAACTGGAGGGTGCAAAAAAGATCGTAAAAGTGGAACCTTATACATGGGAACTGCATAAATACTCCTGGAACTCGGAAAAAAGCGAGATGGAGACGGACACAATTGGATCTTTTAGGCAGTATCCGGTTCGGTTGGCCTGGGCAGTCACTATTCACAAAAGCCAGGGGAAAACTTTTGACAAAGTGGTGGTGGATATTGGAAAAGGTGCATTCACACACGGACAAGTTTACGTAGCATTGAGTCGGTGCCGCAGTATGAAGGGTCTATTATTGCAACGTCCTATTCAGAGTCGCCATATCTGGAGCAACCGCCGCATCGATATGTTCCACGCCAAAATCTCCGGCGACCTGTAGCGCCCGAAGTGGGCGGTTATTTCTTGCGACATGGGACAAATCGATATCTACATCAAAAAATAATACTCCAAAGGTACAGATACGATTTTAAATTTCTTGTCGATTTTCAGCTCAGAACTGGAGAAGATCAAATTGTAGTCGGAATTAATTTTTTTCATACTGTTCATAATTTGTTTTTTATCTTTGTCACCCATTCCAACCTCAATGATAATTTGTTTGTTGTTCAATATCTGCAAAACAAAATCCGCTCCACCCTGCTCGCTGTCGTAACGTATAGCTCCCTGCCCTCTTATAATAAATTCCCGATATAAATGCGATCCGATTGAATCTTCCAGAAGCTTACCCTGCCTCGTGAGATAGGTGCTTTCCTGTCCGGTAAAATAAAAAAATGACATCCTGATTGCCGGAGACATAAAAAGGTATTTATTTGCTTTTTTAGCGATAGTCATATTTGATCCGTATGCCGGAATTTTAATAAGCAATTCGGCTTTTTCCAGCGCGTCAAAGATACTTGCTATCGTAAGGCGATTAATTTTAAATTTTTCCTCGAGCATACCGAGGCTCGTCGTGTCATTTTCCGCAATGGCAAAAATGATTCTTTTCACAACGCCAAGCGTATTTGAATCAAAATTTCCCAGCATCGGCAAATCCTGCTTGATGATTTTATCCAGAAGCAAGGAAATCGAGTCATATACAGCGGATTCATTCGGCATGACTAAAGAAAAAGGTAACGTTCCATAGGATAAATATGTTTTTATATCGGCTTTGTTCACCTTTGACCAGTATTGATGAACTGACGCCTGTAATGGCAATAAATTGCTATAAACATCCTCGGCGCTTGAAGAAAAATAGACCGCCTGACGAATTTTCTCTTTCAGTTTTGGCGGATAAATACCATTTTTTATCATTTCATATTCCGTAAAACACATGGGTGGCATTTTTTCAAAAACCGCTCTGCGCGCGAGGTTCGTTGTTGTTTGCAGAATCAAAGCCGATGAGCCGGTACAGCAAAAGAAAATATTGGACGTTTTTTCAAATAATGATTTTAATGTAACCGCCCACTTGGGATCGCTTTGAATTTCGTCCAAAAAAATGAGAATGGGTTCTTTTACACTTTCCAGATTATCGCCCAAAATTTCTTCGAAGGCGGAAGCAAGCTCTGCGATTCCCGCATCAAACAAATTCTTTGCGTCTTCCACGGATAAAAATAGAATTTTGCCGACCTTGCTTTGATACTCCGTGCAGGTCTGCGCCATCAAGGTGGTTTTGCCGACTCCCCTGAAGCCTGGAATTATAACCATTTTATTTTCAGATTTCTTTGATAGAAAATCGTCTATATATTTCTGTAATTTCACGAAGATAAAGCGCCTTGGATGTCTTTTCCCATCAGTACTGTGTGTAAAACGCTTCAACCGTTCATTGGTTGTGCGGATTTGCTGCTGCAGGTATTGGACGAGCTCTTGATTCATATATAGTTGGATATACTAGAAAGGTATGGTTCTAGTATAGTTGGATATACTAGAAAGGTCAAGAACATTATTCAATTCCGTTAGCCGCCGCCGCAAAAAAGTTGGAATTTTCCGTTTGGAGCGGGTAGCGGGAATCGAACCCGCCTCTCGACCTTGGCAAGGTCGCATAATAGCCACTATACGATACCCGCAGATTGTAAAAGGTCTCTTAATTTTACTCCACCTTTCCAGCTCTTGATCTCCTTTTCTCGTGACTGCGCAGACTTTCTAGTCTTAAAACCAGCTTCAGTATAAAGGACTTCCCAAGGAATTCCAGCTATTGTTGACCTATTAATCCCGTCATTATGCTCTAAAAGTCTTTTCTGGATATCAAACGTGTAGCCTATATATCTCCTACCAGTTTTTTTGCTTCTCAATACGTACACTGTAAACTCATCCATAAGTAGACTTTTGAACCCGCCTCTCGATCCCGCACTGCGGGACAAGGTCGCATAATAGCCACTACCCCGCTCTGCGGGGCCCGCAGATTTGAAAAAGAACGCCACCATATTGTACCAGCGTCGAGCACAAAGGCAAGCTATAGAATACGGCCGGCTACCTCCTCTATGGTACGGCCAAAATGGTAATTGAGCTCATTTTCTGTAATATTGCGGACATCTGACTTTGGATAGATACACAGCGGTAGCAGTAGGGATTTTTTGAAATAAACATACACATATGAACGAAATCCGCCGGACTTCCCTTTTTTCATGTCACTACTTGGAATACGGATTTTATATATTGATCTTCCAATGGAAATTTCATTGTGTACATCAATGGTTTCTATAATAGACAAAAGGTCATCCGTGACATGCGGATATTTCTTTTTCAACTTTTTGAGCTGTTTTTTGAAATGCTCAGAAAAAAATACCGTCATACATCAAACATCTTTTAACTGTTCACGCGCTGATGGCAAATTGGACAGGTCAACTCTATCAAGGAGTTTATCCAAAATATGCACAGACTGATCAAGTGAATTCTTTTTGGTCAAAAAATAATACTTCACAAGAAATGTGATCGTGGACGTTCTATTCCCAAGGCCTTCTTCTTCCTGTATTACATCCAGCTCCTGTGGAATTTTATCGCTTACCTTTAGAACGATTGCCGCCATAAACTATAGGTTATAATTATTTTTTATATAATCATTATATAAAAAAGTACATAAAAGTCAATACCAAATCTTACGTCGTAAAATGCTGTACGCTGGGTCGGTATCCCGTAATTTAATTCAAATGAAATTTTTAATACACTTCATATCCACTCTAATGCTGTGTCTGCCTCTAGCCGCGTGCACACCGTCGTTGGCCAGTCAGGTTGATATGTCAGTGAGCCTACCTGAGACCACTATTACCTTGAGCAATGCGAATCTGCTACAGCGCAAATCAGATATATCTTACTCGTTGGCAAATAATTCCCGACAGGATATTACCCAGGATAAGTATCAGATTATGGTTGGGATAGGACGTACGGACAACACCTCTACCACGGTAATCACTTACATAGAAAAAGACGTGAAGGCCGGAGAAAAAATTGAAGGAACAGTGCCGTACACATTTCAAAAAATACTTGGAGATGAGGGCGCTCATGAGATCCGTCTTACGTTATATAAAAACGGCAGTTATGTCAGCCAAGTCAAAGAAGTCGTGACGCCGGTTATGATTGAGTATAAGTAAATATTTTGGCGAAAAAGTGATTTTACCTTAGTTTTTCGTGTTAGCAAGGGCTGACGCTTTTAAGGTGTGGCGATACCTGTTAGCCTGAAGCCAAATTGACCTTTTCCGGATATGCCAACAGCGGATCATGCAGAACAGGATGAACGACTTTTTAGCGTTGATGACCTGCCGGAGCGCGGTGGGTGTGGCGTCGGTGGAGTTGTGGATGTGGCTGGGCGTGCGACGCGTGACAATGTGGAGACGGCGATGAGCGCGATGTGCGACATGGATATCCGCGGTGGCAGAATAGATGACACAGGCGACGGCGGCGGACTCATGGTGAGGACCGATGCGATGCGGGAGTTTTTTATGCAATTCATACCACCTGGCAAGCACGTGCCGGATGACGAGCGGCTCTATGTTGGAAAATTTTCCGTCGACACAAGCGGACACTTTGAAATGGATCACATCAAGGAACAACTGCGCCAAATAGCGGACGGGTACGGACTGCATGTTTTTGGATTTCGCGATGTACCTGTAGATAGCAGCGTAGTCGGCGAGCGTGCACAAAAAACCGAACCCATACACCTGCAGATGCTCTTTACGCGCGGACACGTAGGTGAAGATGCTCTGCCACAGAGGCTATTTGAGGCAAAAATGGCGATAGAGACGAGGTTGGCCGGAGTCTATGCGGACTCCATGCAGAGAGGAACGCTGGTCTATAAAGGAATGATGACCGGCTCACAGCTCAAAAAATATTTTCTCGACTTCCGCGATGTGTTATTTGTAACGGACGCGATTCTGTATCACATAAGATACAGCACTAATGTGCGTGCGAGATGGGCGCTGGCGCAGATGTTTCGCATACTCGGACACAACGGCGAGATCGTAAATATAAACTCTCTGCGCGCGGCAATAGTAAATCTCGCAAAGTCCATAGGGCTGGACTACGTTCCTCTCGCACGCGATGGCAGTGACTCGGCTGACTTTGATCGTGTTATTGAGTTTTCTACATCACATGGAGTGCCTCTATCAGAAGCCCTGCGGCGCGCTATGCCGCGCGCCGGAGACGATGTGGCGTTAATGCCGCGAACAGTACAGCAGTACGTTGAGGCAACCAGATTGGCTGACGGATCTATCATTGGGGAAGGGCCAATGGGTGTACTTGCCATGGACGACAGAGAGGTCGTAGCGGCGATGGACACCGATGGTCTGCGCCCTCTGCGCGGCTCACTGATGGACGATGGCACTGTACACTTTGCCTCCGAGGTTGGCGCAGGAGATGACGTAACAGACAGAGTAAGACGCGTTGTACAGCTAGATGCCGGCGAGATGATGATAGTACGCGACTTTAGGGTCATAATGCCCGACAGAGCAGATATGGATATAGTAAGCCGCACTGTATTCAAAAACTTTCGCGCAGTTGCATCCCGCGGAAGAATTATTCCGCTAAAGCCGGCAAATGAGGCATGTGAGGCGGTGCGGCGCGAAGATGCCATACATACATGGAATGTATTTGGCGGGACGCATACACTTCTAACAGGAGATGGAGAGAGGCCCGGAATGTTAAAATTCATGGCGGAAAATGGAAGAGAGCCGGTGAAAGGAATGGGGCGCGACACGCCGCTTGCTGTTTTTTCAAAAGTGCGCCCAAGGGTGGCGGAGTACATGCACTCAAATGCCGGAGTCGTAACCGTACCGCCAAAGGATCATATCCGGGAAAAGGGAGCAATGGATACCGGCGTGATACTTGGCTCAAAACCGGAGGCTGTTGATATAGGAAAGCTATATCGTCCGTCCAGGATGCATAAGCTTGAAACTCCCGTACTGCGTGAGAGTGAGTTTCGCGGGCTGGTGGTACCTGGGCATACAGACAATCTAAAATCTATAATCCTGGATACTTCATTTCTCGGCACTACAAAGAAAGAACACGACGAACATATTGAAAAACTCACGCGTGAGGCTATACGTATAGCGCGCGAAGGTAAGTTTCCGATAATCGTACTGTCGGACCGTAACGTTACGACGGACGACAGAAGGCAGTATGTAGAGATGCCGATGGCGGTCGGCATAATAGCACGCGCCCTGCATAAGGCCGGATTATATCGCAGTGTAAGCATAGTGTGCGACACGGGTTCCGCGCTTGAGGCGCATGATATAGGCGTGCTGGTATCCGAGGGCGCGCATGCGGTAAATCCATACGCCATGTGGCAGGCCGCAAGTGCGAATATCATGAATGCCTATATAGTTGAAAAACTTGAAGACGGCTCACCAAAGAGACGTCCCATGACTCCTGGAGAGATAGAAGAAAATATCTATTCATCTCTAAAAGCTCAAGTAAAAAAAATATACTCAAAAACAGGCACTCTCTCCACGCGAGGATTTTTGAACTCAAAACAATTTGAGGCCGTCGGTATGTCAGGATTTCTTACGAGCTACTATCTGCGCGGAGCAAAGTCAAAAGTGAGCGGCATATGGATCGAGGACATCCTGGAAGATCAGATAGAGAGAAAAAAACGCGGACGCGATAAGGTCTTTCAAAATCCAGACAAAGGTAGCTGGAATAAACAAGTGCGTGAGATTCTAGACAAGGCGCTCTGGCAGGGAGGCGAGCGTTTTGAAACTCCAGAAGCGGCATTCAAGGCATTTGCAAAAGAAGTGGACTCGCTTGATCCGATATTCCTAAGCGATCTTTTGAGATTCAAAAAACGAGACACTCAATTAACTCCGGAGGCAGAGGCCGAGCTGATTGATAGCTGGCAAAAAATGATAATTGAAGGAGGTGTAGTACAGGGAGGTGACATGTCGCACGGAGCGCTAAGTCTCACTGCGCATCGTGCAATCGGTGGGGCCTTTAACGATCTTGGCGGAGTATCCGGCTCTGGCGAAGGTGGCGAACATGCAGAGCGCAGGACGGGTGGCAAGTGGGAGGGTGACATATCAAAGCGCAGGCAGTTGGCCTCCGGCAGATTTGGCGCCACCGCCGAGTTTTTTAGCGATCCGGCAATAACCGAGGTGTGTATAAAAATAGGCCAGGGCGCAAAACCCGGTGAGGGCGGACAGCTGCCGGCACATAAACTAACTGCCGATATAGCGGCTCAACGTAGAACGCAGGCTGGGATAGAGACTATATCTCCACCGACAAATCACGATGTGTACAGCATCGAGGACTTGGCTCTGCTCATATCAAGTATTCGCGCGCTAAATCCAAAGCTCAAGATATGCGTAAAGATCCCGGCTGTCAGCAACATAGGAACCATCGCCGTCGGCGTAGCAAAGGCAGGCGCGGACACTATCACAGTAGCCGGCTTTGAGGGAGGAACCGGCGCCGCGCAGGTGAGCTCCATAGAGCACTGCGGCCTGCCGCGTGAGCTGGGACTGGCCGAGTGCCATCAAATGCTTACAAAAGATGGCGTGCGCGACCTAATAGAGCTACGCGTGGACGGCGGCATAAAAACACCAAGCGATGTGCTCAAGATGATGGCACTCGGCGCCGACGGCGTGGACCTCGGCACCGCGCTCATGATCGCCGGCGAGCGCTGTATATTTTGTAATAAGTGCGACGGCGGCCGCGGGCAGTGCCCAACGGGCCTATGCACTCAAGACGAAGATGCTCAACGCCAAATGGGCTTTGGCGGCGTAAAAAGAAAAGTGATTGATTCTCGCAATAAAGAAGAGCGTGAGGAAGATCAGTACAACACATGTAAGGCGGCTACAAAACACTACATTGAGATGCTATCAAAAGGTGTGTGTGAGGGTCTTGCGCGCCTTGGATTAAAAAGCCCGCGCGAGCTCGTAGGCCGCACGGATCTTTTGGAACAATTCTCTGTATCACAAATATTTTGGGATTCTCTTAACCATGAACAAAAGAAGGATCCAAAAAACATTGAACAGCATCGCCATCTAAAGCGTTGCGACAGAGTCAATCTGCAGTTCCTTTTGGATGAGAACGCACGTGAAAAATATATTAATCTAATGCGAGAAGGAGTGGCAACGCGCGTAAAAAGAACTCTCAAGCAATCGGCGGTCAATGACTCGAACCAGTACCTGGTGGACGAGGCGAACAAAGGCGAGCAATTAATCTCTAGAAGGTTACGAAGTCCGGACAGAAACTTTGGTGCGACATTAGCAGGCGTAATCGCAAAACACAGAATACTTCGAGATACAAACTTCCCGGAAAAACCAATAGTCATCGAGACAACCGGCAGTGGCGGCCAAAAATACGGAGTATGGTGCGTGGACGGAATGATTATGAGGCACACGGGACTCTTGAACGACTATGTAGGCGCAGGAATGTCTGGAGGGAAAATAATAGTAGTGCCTCCAAAACAGATAAAAAATGGCAGTTCACTTGCCGGAAACGGCTGTGCCTATGGTGCCACCGGCGGCGAACAATACTACCGCGGATATGTCGGCCAACGTTTTGGTGTTCGCAACAGCGGAGCCACGCTCATCGCGGAAGGAACGGGAAAGTACGCATTTGAGTACATGACCGGCGGTATCGGTATCAATATCGGTCGCCCGGGAAATGTGATTGGTACAGGCATGACCGGCGGTGAACTTTTTTACTACGCAAAAAATCCTGGAGCCGTCCAGAATCGCCTATCACATGACTACGTTGAGAGTGTTTCCATGGACGACGCATCGCTTGGGCGCTTGAAAGAAAATCTTATAAATTACGCTAAAGAAACAGATAGCCCAAATACATTAAGAATTCTCAAAAACTGGGAAAAAGAAAAGCACCGATTCATGCATATAGTGCCGAAGAGAAGATAAAGAGACAGCTTCGTTCATCTCTGAAATAAGCCATTCGTTTACATGTCCGGTAGCACTCATGGCTTATTTCAGGATTCACTCGCTGTCTATGGTGCCAGGGGGCGGGATTGAACCGCCGACACAAGGATTTTCAATCCTCTGCTCTACCACTGAGCTACCCTGGCGTACGGCCAAACTGTCGCAACCAGTTTATAGAAGCATTACAGGTATGGCAACGGGAATTTTTATGCCTGGTGAGCAAGGCTTCTCAAGAAGCCAGAAATTGATTTATAGCCATTTTTAAGAGCTTTTTCTTCTATCATTTTCTTATCCTCGGCATTAACACGAAAACGAATCACGTAATCCTGTTCTTTACGATAGCGTTTTTCGGCGAGAATAAGGTTTGGCAAATCAATTAACAAAGCTGGTATGTCCTCATTCAAAAATTCCTGCGATATGCCGGCAGACTCGCACTCAAAAAAAATATTATTGCCCTTTGATGAACGCATCGTATAAAAATACCTTTTGTTGTTGAGCGTTATGTAATATTTCACTAAGTTATTTTTCATATTCAAGTTAATTATAAGATAACACTTCCTGTATTGCCTTAAGTGCAAGTTTTTTATAGAAATTCTTACACTCGTTACTATGCACTGGAATAATCAAACTATGTTGCAGAAATGCATGCTTGAACTTTTTATGGCTACCTTTCGCTTCAACTTTATTGAATCCAACAGAGATGAGCAGTTTTTCAACATCGTGATATCTGAATGACTCAGGACGCTCGAAAAATAGAGCTAAAGTTCTATGAAATGCTTTCATGTAAATTATATATAAATAGCTATTTTTTGTCAAATGTAGCTACAGACTGCTTTATGTACTTGGTAAGCCAATTTATAGCAAACAAAGATTAAATTTTTCTAAACTTTTTATGAAAAAGTTATTAACTAAAAATGAATTTTTTATTAAATACGCCTATAATTCCACTATGCATAAGAACGCCGCCTTTATAGTCAGGACATTTAACAGACTTTATCCGAATCCAAAGCCTTTCTTGAAGTATCGCTCCCCTTTTGAGCTTCTGGTCGCCGTGATACTGTCCGCGCAGTGCACGGATTAGCGGGTGAATAAAGTGACACCGGCGCTTTTTAAAATAGCAAATACACCGAAAAAGATGCTAAAACTCGGGAAGAGAAAACTGATCACCTACATCCACTCATGCGGTTTTTTTAATCAAAAAGCAAAATCAATACTCGCGGCTTCAAAAAGCATACTCGAAGATTTTGACGGTGAATTGCCGAGAACCATAGATGATTTTATAAAAATTCACGGCGTAGGAAGGAAGACGGCAAGCGTGGTACTGTCACAGGCGTTTAAGATTCCATCTTTTCCCGTGGACACGCACGTTTTTCGCGTATCACACAGACTTGGATTATCAAAAGCAAAAACTCCGGACAAAACCGATGATGACCTCAGAAAAGCTTTTCCAAAAAAATCCTGGATCAACGTACACATACAGATGATCTCGCATGGACGCGCCATCTGTATGGCACGAAATCCACAGTGCCAAAAGTGCCCACTGCTCAAGATATGCCCAGATGGCAAGCGTCGTAACAGGTAGGGGCAACCTGATCAACAGCCCTTCTCCAACAGGTTATTTTATGGTATAATAATCTGATTTAAAAAAATAAAAACAAACCTGTTATGCCTCACGGCGCGACAATGTCACACATAGAGACACTGCCAAAGCATGAGCGAGGAGAGTTCGTACTCCAGCTGTCGCCGCGTACGCAAAAAAACATACTGGCGCGACTGAAGCCAAAGGTCGTCGCAGAGATGCTCTCATACCTGGACTCTGACCACGCGGCCGACATATTGCAAAATGTAGAGCTCGCCGCACAGCGCAGATTGATCTTGAAACGCCTGAGTGCCGACAAGCAGTCAAAAATTTCTTTTTTACTGCAATTTAATCCTGACTCCGCCGCAGGAATAATGGATGTGGACTATATCACCGTAAGTCCGTCCTCGACATTTGGTGACATAGCTACCGCTATGGATCGCCACGAGAGTCGCACTGGGAAAATACCGACGATTATCGTTGTGAAAAATGGAAAACTGCTAGGCGAACTGCCTCCACACGCTCTGGCCCTTCATGACAAAAACACGCATGCAAAAAACTTCGTCAAACCGCTTCCAACACTGCACTACAAAAAAGAACCGCATGAAGTTGTACGGCTTTTTACAAAAGTGCCTCATGGAAAACTAATAGTTACTGATGATGACGAAAAAATAATTGGAATAATCTATGCGGACGATGTACTGCGAATGATAAAGCGCAGATCGTCCAAGTCACTGTATCAATTCGCCGGTTTGAAAGATGAGGAAGATGTATTTGATCCCGTTAGCATAAAGGTAAAGCATCGCTACAAATGGCTTATCATAAACCTTGCAACCGGTTTTCTAGCGGCAGGCGTTGTATCAATATTTGAAGATACAATCTCAAAATTCGTACTACTGGCAATGTACATGCCGATAGTAGCCGGCATGGGTGGAAATGCGGCGACACAAACTCTTGCTGTAATAATCCGCGGCATTGCAATAGGAGAGATTGCGCTCAAAAACAGTTTTCGCGCCATCATTCACGAGGTCGGCGCGGGTTTCGTCAATGGCGTTATCAACGGACTAATCGTCGCCGCGGTAGCCATATTTTGGAACAAGAATCCGATGCTTGGCGTCGTAATCGGCGTGGCAATGGTAGTAAATCTTGTTATCGCCGGGTTTTTTGGTGCATTAATACCTCTTCTAATGCAAAAATTCGGCAAAGATCCGGCTACATCAGCTACGATTTTTATCACCACTGCAACAGATGTGTTTGGCTTCTTTGTTTTCCTTGGGCTGGCCAGCGTACTGCTTGTATAAATCTATAGAATAAAAACTCAATGGGTCATACTGAAGATATTGAGAATCTACGGCACGGGCGACGCGTCGTCGGTCACTCGATCATAATTTTGTGTGTGTTGACTGCGATAAAAGCGTGGGGTGGATACGTCACGAATATGCTGGCCTTGCTTGGTGACGCGGCCGGAAGTTTTATAGATTTCATAGCGGCGATCGCCATATTTATCGGCCTTACGCTAAGCATGCGCCCTCCCAGCAAGCAGTTTAAATACGGCTATCATAGGATCGAAACTCTCGTCTCACTGCTAATTTCGATATTCATCACATACGTCGGATTCAAGATTCTACTAGAGGCCATAAACCGCATCAAAAACCCAGCTCCGACACAACTGGCGGCCATTGGCGTAGTAGCGGCATCGATATCGATAGTTCTTTCAATAATATCCTATGTAATTCAAAAAAGGACCGCTGAACAGATAAACTCTAGCGCATTGATGACGAGTGCGATAGACAAACGCAACGACGCCGTGGTTTCATTCGGTGTACTAGTAGGTGTTATTGCAAACGGATTCGATATACCATACGTGGAAAACGCGGTAGGTATCGTCGTAGCCGTTCTGGTGCTTCTACTCGGTATTAACGCCGCCAAAGACGCGTTACTTTATCTCCTGGACTACTGGGACGATCCGCAGTTATCAAAAAAAATAAACCAGATCGTAAACGCCTCTCCGCTGGTAATTGGATTAAAAAAAATCCGCCTGCGTCACGCCGGCACATTCATATTCGGTGAAGCCTTCGCGCAGATCAATCCTTTTGCAGATACGATAGACATACGAAATGAACTGCATCGCCTGAATCGAGAGATCAAAACGCAAATACCGCACCTGGGCGACTTCATCATATATATCGATCCGCCGAAGCCTGAGCTCATACGTGTAGCAATACCTGTGAGAGAAGACCGTGGGCTGGAGTCAATTATCGCCGATGACTTGAAGGAGCCATTTCACATCATGATTCTAAATATTCAAAAGTCCACAATCGCGGACTACACGGTCGATGCCTCACACACATTTACAGTGCCTCAATCAGCACTTATAGCGGCATATTTAAAAACTCATCACGTAAATATTTTTATAGCAAATAATATACAGGCCCTACTCTACTTCACCCTGCGCCTGGCAAATATCAAAACTTACCCGCACTTTGGTAACGTAAAGAACGTATCAGAAACGGTCAAATTGTTACTGCTGGACCTATAGAAGCGCCTTATGGGAAAGATTTAATCTGCCCTTGTCGTCTATCTCCATCAGCTTCACCCGCATCTTGTCACCAAGCTTGCAGACGTCCTCTACGCGATCGACACGCTTGTTATCGAGCTGGGAGATGTGGACGAGACCATCTTTGCCTGGGACAATCTCTACGAAGGCACCAAAGTCCATGATACGCACAACCGTACCTTCGAACTCATCACCTACTTTTGGTACATACGTAAGACGTTCGATCCACTTTATGGCCTTCTGTCCTTTTTCCTGATCCGGTGCGGTAATCATCACAATACCCTCCTGGTCTATATCAATCTCAACCCCGCACTCGGCGGTGATCTTCTGTATGGTCTCGCCTCCCTTGCCGATAACTACACGAATCTGCTCAGGATCGATGCGCAGGCTCATGATGAGAGGTGCGTACTTCGAGAGCTCTTTGCGTGGTGATGCGATCACCGCAATCATGTTTTCCAATACCTGCATGCGTGCCTTCCTCGCCTGTGCGAGAGCCTCACCCATGAGTGTAAATGACACGCCGCTCACTTTGATATCCATCTGCAATGCCGTAATACCCTTTTCCGTACCGGCAACCTTGAAGTCCATGTCTCCGGAAAAATCCTCAAGTCCTTGTATATCGGAAAGAATCTTGTACGAACCTTTTTTACCGTCAAAATCCTTGCTGGTAATAAGTCCCATCGCGATACCTGAGACCGGTGACTTGATAGGCACGCCGGCATCCATAAGTGAAAGTGTAGAGCCGCATACGGAAGCCATTGAGCTCGATCCGTTGCACGATAGCACTTCTGAAACAAGGCGCATGGTATATGGAAACTCGTCTTTTGACGGAAGTACCGGAAGAAGCGCGCGCTCGGCAAGATTACCGTGCCCGATCTCGCGACGTCCTGTGCCACGAAGCGGCTTCACCTCGCCTACCGAATACGGAGGGAAGTTATAGTGATGTATGTATCTCCTCTCCTCGTCCTCATCCATCGAGTCGATAGTCTGCGCAGAGCCTGGCGATCCAAGAGTGGTAAGTGTAAGCACCTGCGTCTCACCACGACGGAAAAGACCTGAGCCGTGCGTGCGTGGAAGAACTCCGACAAAACCGGAAAGAGGTCGTACCTCATCAACAGCTCGTCCATCCAGACGCTTGCCCTTTTCCAGAATATTCTCACGCATCCTGTTGTCTACAGCCGTGTGGAGGGCATCGGAGAGAGCACCTGCTGACATCTCTTCCGACTCTATTTTGTCTTTGAAATGCTCAAGTAACTTCTCTTCAACAACATGGAAAGTGGCTTTGAACTCAACCTTTGTCTTGCCACCAATCGTATCAAGCATTGCCGGAGTGACAAAATCAGCAACTGTCTTTATATAGGCATCATCGGGAAGAATAGGCGTAAACTCGCGTGGCGCAGGTTTGACTTTGTCACGCAACTCTATCTGTATCGCACAGATTTTTTTAATCTCTCCATGAGCCATTTCAAGTGCCTTTACTATCATATCTTCTGGCACCTCGCGCGCACCTGCCTCCACCATGGTAATCGCATCCATAGTGCCGGCGACTATGAGGTCGAGGTCACCAGCCCTACACTGCTCATATGTTGGATTTACCACCAACTTGCCGTCGATCAACCCAATGCGTACCGCACCAACAGGACCTTTAAATGGTATACCGGAGACCATAATGGCGGCTGATGCCGCATTGATACATGATGTACCGGGGTCTACCTCCATATCTATGGAGAGCGCCGTCACTATCACCTGTACGTCGTTGTACATACCATCTGGAAAGAGCGGTCGTAGTGGCCGATCCGTCAGACGGGCTGTAATGACAGCCTTATCACTCGGTCTGCCCTCACGCTTGATAAAACGACTACCTTTGATCTTACCGGCGGCGTAGTAACGCTCTTCGAAGTCAACCATGAGCGGAAAAAAATCACATCCCGCGCGCGGTGTGTCACTCATAGTAACTGTAGCCAAGAGAACTGTATCACCAAGAGCGGCCGAGACTGAGCCATTTGCCTGCGTGACAAAAGAGCCTGTAGAAAGCGAAAAAGGACGACCGGATAGGGTCATTGAAACCTGATGAGTGGGTTGTGGAACCATAAGAAAATGGGTTATTTATATTCCCCTTTTCTTAAACCCTGTGACAAGAAAGTGTTTTGCGACAATCAGGTGACTCAAGTGATGATCGCAATGCAACTTCCTGTTACGTGGACTTAAAAGCCGGGGTTATTTGCGAATACTTAAGCTCTCGATGACCTCCTCATACTTCTTCTTATCGGCATTCTTGAGGTAGTTGAGAAGACGACGTCTCTTACCAACCATAGTAAGAAGCCCTCTGCGGGAGTGATTATCCTTCGGATGTCCTTCAAGGTGCTTCGACAGGTCGGTAATCCTCTCTGTCAGAATAGCTATCTGTACCTGATGTGACCCAGTATCCTTATCGTGGATACTGAAGGTTTTGATGAGTTTTTTCTTCTTTTCTCTTTGCATAGTAGTAAGGGCTTGGCAAATAATAACAAAATCATTTTATTATGGCAAGGGGCAAAATACAAATTCGCCAAAATAATTGCCAAAGTAACTCAGAGCCACCTTTTTATCTTGAAATAAACAAGCATAATCACAGCCACGAGCGACATAAGCCCCATCACTATATAAAAGGAGTACTCATGACTGGCATAAGGCAGTGTGTCCAGATTCATACCATATACTCCTGTTAGAAACGTCAACGGAAGTATAATTACGGAAAAAATCGTCAGGATTTTCATCACATTATTAGTGTTGTGGGAGATTATCGTTTCGTTAGTCTGCTGGATTGAGTTGAGCAGGTCATTTAGCGACTCGAGATTCGTCCATATCCGCTCGATCTTGTCCACGATATCATCGAAGTACGCCTCAAGACCTTCCGACAAGAAACGCCCTGCCTTGTGTTCAAGGAGTGCTATTACCGGACGCTGTGGCAGTATGACACGCCGAAAGTTGAGTAACTCTTTCTTAAGCTCGAGAATGTCCTCCAGCATATCATCCTGTCCTTTTTTTACGAATATCTCTTCTTCAAAACGATCGGCACGCACCGAGAGTTTATCCAATATCGGGAACATGTCGAGAAAAAGTTCATTTATAAATTTGTACAAAAAATATCCGGTTCCCTTACCAAGGTATTCTTCCTTGTGAGTCTCGTCATTTTCACAAAATTGAAATAACTGATTAACTACATGATTTCCCTCATGAAGAGTAACGAAAAAATTCTTACTTATAAAAAGCGCAATCTGGTCGGTTTTCATCTCATACTCCCCCTTGTACTTCACTTCGTGCGGTGCGTGTAGCACCATAAAGAGATAATCGTCGTACTCATCTATTTTCGGACGCTGATTCTGAGAGAGACTGTCCTCGACAGAGAGATGATGAAATGCATACTTCTCGGCCAGCTCCGTTAGAACTTCTTGAGTTGGGTGACTGATGTTAATCCATTCGAACACATCCGTCTGAATTGATGGCATTTTCGACATACTTTGTACATTGTGCACGCACGCCTCTCTAAAAGTCAAATAGTGTATAATAGTCTGGCAGATTATATTGTCATACATGAACTATCGCGCGCTAATACACGAAGCTTGGACATTTACCAAGGCAAACAAACCGCTGATGCTGTGGTACTCGTTACTGCCATCACTTCTCACGACAGTAGTTGGCATAGGGTATCTTCTTTACCAGTTTTTTGCATTCAAACGTTCGCACTGGTTTGACAACGCCGAGACCAGCTTCATTCGCGAGGTTATCACTTATGTTGCAAATTTTTTCCAGACTCATACCGGTCTCATTACCCCTATAATCATCATCTTTATCATTGCGGTAATACTCTATTTTCTCGTGCCTACGATCTGCCTTGGTGGACTAGTACAGATCACCGCACGCCGCAGAGAAGGTAAAGAAGTACAAAATATTGACGGCATATCATACGGATTGATGAGTTTTTTAGTCCTATTGGAATATCATCTCTTCATAAAAACATTCAGCTTCATAGGCATATTTACCGAAGCCGCGCTGGTGCTACGAAACTTTGAAGAAGAAATGTTAGGACTTTTTATACCCATCTTCGGACTATTTCTTGTAATAGGACTCTTCCTTACTCTACTTTTTATTTACGCTGAATTTTTTATTATATTAAAAAGAGAAGGCATACTGCGATCAATTCTTAAAAGTTCAAAACTTGTCATGCTCAACTGGCGACATACTTTTCTGATCGGACTTGTGATGCTTATGATCGGCGTGCGCATCATTGTAAATATCGTTGCGGTGCTTCTCGTACCTGCACTCATCATCGTATCGGCAGGATTTTTCGCAACGATCGCACTACAAAAGATAGGCCTCATTGTTGCCTTGATAATCGGCTTTTTCGCTCTTATCGCAGTCGCTTATTTCAACGGCATCATTCATCTCTTCACGAACACCGTGTGGACATATACATTCATGGATCTTTGTGCGGATGAAAAAAATAAAGAGTTCATTGAATAAATTTTTCTTAACAAAAAAAATTTGCGTGACATACAACTTGCGCATTGCAAAGATTTTTTGCATTTCGACTTTACAATAGTACACAACATGAGTTATAATTTTAAGTAAAGAAAAAAAGTATTTTACTTTTTTCATTTTTATTTCTTAACAAGCTCGCAACATGGCTGCAAAGAAACGCAAGGCCGCTGCAAAGCGCAAGCCAGCGAAGCGCAAGGCTGGAAAGAAAACAGCGAAGCGCAAGGCTGGAAAACGCAAGAGATAGTTCTTATCTCTATGCGAAACAAGAAAAAAATCTCCCACTCCCCTATGGACCAGGATTGGGAGGTTTTTTTAGAAGGGGAAACCTAGGTTTCCCCTTCTAACATCCCCTTCCAGCCGATATTCGCAAAATTTATTTTCGACAACTTTGTAAAAATTTCACAGGGCCCCACAAGACCCTATGAAATTTTTACTTTCGTGTACTCAAATAAACTTTACTCATGCTATTTTATAATTAAGGTATACTAATATCGCTACGCTCCCGTAGTTCAATGGATAGAACGACCCTCTCCTAAGGGGTAAATGCAGGTTCGATTCCTGCCGGGGGTACCAGACATCAAGCGAGTCCTTTTTCACACTGCGAATGCTCCCTGTCACGGAAGTGAGCAGATGTGAAAAAGAGACGAGCGAAGATGTCTCTTCTGTCTACCCAAGGCTCGGCTCCAGCACCACAAAGTCAGTCTTGTCCACCGGGAGGTCGGAGCGCTTCTTCACCTTGAATGATTTCTCACGTTTCACGTCCGTCGCACCTGTTTCTTTTAAAAATATATCCACCGGCTTGAGCGAGAACGACAGACCGGGTATGTCGTAATACATAGGAATGACAACGCGCGGCTCTATCTGCTCCACCACCTCGCGAGCTTTTTCTGAGTTAAGAGCGATATCACCGCCACCAACCGGAATAAGCAAAATATCCACCTCGCCGATCTGCTCCATAATGTCATTCGTAAGCTTGTGGCCGATAGTACTAAGGTGGCAGATCTTCACACCGTCGACTTCAAAACTATAAATCAAAACATTGCTCTGCTCTTTTTTACCCTTAACGCCTTCTTCTGCAATGTCTTCCTTGGCGCGCGGATGATCGTATGCAGGTATCGCATTTACATGCACGCCCTTGGCCTCATACTCGCCAGGCCAATCAAATACATTTGGAGTGCCGTCAACTTCGCCAACTGCAAATGCCGGATCAGCACGATCATATGCCATGATTACATCAGCCTCGAGCTTTGGCATCTTTACACCGGTGTGCTTACGATCAAAAGGGTCAATAACCACCCTAGCGTTGTCGCCTTTGATACTAAAACAGGTTAATCCGTGCCATTTGATCTCCATAGGTAACCGACAGTTTAAGGTTAAATTTTCTTAGAAGTTTTTTTACTTCCAAAGCGGCACTACTATATATAAAGTGGAGATGTATGGCAACCGTAAAGGATATACATGCCCGTGAGGTACTGGACTCCAGGGGGAACCCAACTGTAGAGGTGATGGCCAGGTCGGAAAACCACATCGCAAGCGCCATAGTGCCCAGCGGAGCGTCCACAGGTGTGCACGAGGCGCTGGAGCTGAGGGATGGTGACAAAAAGAGATACAACGGCAAGGGGGTGCTAAAGGCAGTTCATAATGTGAACACGGTTTTGCGTGATGCAGTACTCAGCATGAACGTCCACGACCAACGTGGGATTGATAATAAAATGATCGAGCTCGACGGTACACCAAATAAATCAAAACTCGGAGCAAATGCGATACTCGGTGTATCTCTTGCATGTGTACACCTCGGCGCGATTGAGTTTAACGGCAATCTTTTCCAGTATTTCAATAAAGGCGCAACATTACTGCCAACGCCGATGATGAATATAATAAATGGCGGACAGCATGCGGATTCCGGACTCGACATACAGGAGTTTATGATAGTCCCCAGTGGCGCGCCGAGCTTCAGCGAGGCGCTACGTATGGGTACCGAGATATTTCATGCTTTGAAAGAAATTTTGAAGACAAAAAAATTCAGCACAGCCGTAGGTGACGAGGGCGGGTTTGCTCCGCACCTTACGAGCAACGAGGCGGCATTTGATCTCATCATAATGGCAATAGAGCGCGCAGGTTACAAAGCAGGCTCGGATGTGATGCTAGCCATAGACGCCGCGGCATCCGAGTTTTTTCGTGATGGGAAGTATCACATCAAGGTTGGCGGAACTCAAAAAATGCTATCTGCAGTAGAGCTGACTGATTTTTATGAATCGCTGGTAAATCGCTACCCTCTCATATCAATCGAAGACGGTCTAGATCAGGATGACTGGGACGGCTGGCGGAAATTAACAGAACGCCTTGGTGGAAAAATACAGATCGTTGGAGACGATCTGTTCGTAACAAATCCAACACGACTGAAAAAAGGCATCGATGAAAAAGTCGCCAACTCAATTTTGATTAAACTGAATCAAATCGGCACCGTAAGTGAAACGCAGAATGTGATCACGATGGCAAAATCAGCCGGCTACACGACTATAGTATCGCACCGCAGTGGTGAGACCGAGGACACAACAATCGCCGATCTGGCAGTTGGGATGGAGACAGGCCAGATCAAAACCGGCTCCCTGTGCAGAACCGAGAGGGTAGCAAAGTACAACCAGCTGCTGAGAATAGAAGAACTACTTGGCGAGAAAGCGAGATATCATGGAAAAATTAACGTACTGTAAAAAATACTATTTGGAATCAGTGCTATAATGAAGTGTGATATTTTCTTAACATCATTTAATTTATGAAACATCGATTTATCACCTTGTTTTTGTGTGCCTTGGTAATTGTGACTGCAGTTGCATCGGCAAGTTTTGCCAGCAAACAAACGTCTACAGGATCAAAAAAGTTGACCTTAACGTCAACATCATTCAAAAGAAATGCACTAATGCCGGCCAGGTTTGGATACGGCGATGGCGGTGATGGCTTTGGAATCGCAGGTGGTGAGAACATGTCACCTCAGCTCTCATGGAAAACAAAACGCACCAACATCAAGTCATACGCGCTACTGATGTGGGACAAGCATCCGATAGCAGAAAAGTGGGTACACTGGTGCGTTGTCAGAATACCGCCGGAGATGACAACTATTCCAGAGGGATACTCAACAACACTGGTTCTCGGCACTCAAACAGCACCTGTACAGCTTACAAATACTTTTGGATTCCATGCATATGGCGGCCCAATTCCACCGGAAGGCTCAGGATTACATCAGTACGAACTGTGGTTGGTTGGCCTAAACACAACAGATATCGGTGATATCACTGATCCTGCGAGTGGTAAGGCTGGCTCCTGCGGCGTTGATGCTTTTAAAAAAGCAATTAAGGGCAAAACCGTCGCAGAAGGAAAATACATCGGGAAATTCAAGCAATGATTGAGCCGCCATCAACTCCGGGCTTAAAAATTAATGACAGGCGGATGCTTTCCGTGCAATTTTCCGTTAGCGGTAGACTTGGAGCTCCTTATGGAGCGAAGTGCGAACTGGGATTATAACTTGTTCCAGTGCCTAAGTCCTAGTAGATTGTAGCTTCTCCATTACCCAAGCAGACCTGGTGCATCATATTCCACCAGAGAAACCTGGCATCCTGTAAGGCATTTGGATCAGCCTTACTCGATAATAATTTTTTGTAGCTTTTTTCAAACATTGATTTGGAACGTAAAGAGGCATCTGACGCTTTGTGACCTTTGAGCAAAGAGATAGCTACATGATTTGACGCTTCCATGAAAGGCTGTGCTCTCTTATCCTCCAATGGTCTTGTTAAGCATTTCCTGTCTGAAGTGAAAACAAACTTGTCATCGTAACCAATAAAAGTGGCATCACCATTTTCAACAACCTTTGGCCCTAATGTTTTGCCACAGTTACATGAAACTGCGTATGTAATCCGTGAATTCAGAATTTGATGATTGTCTCCTACCTCAATTAGTACCTCTTCATCCTGACCTGTTATTGAATTTTCATCTCCATGTCCATTCAAGACTACAAGAGAAGGGTTTACCTTAGATAATCTCCCTATAAATTCGCTCCTTTTTGCCTTTTCTCCTTGCAAATCAACTACTTTAAGTGCCTTACTATTTGCCACCTTTATAATTTCTTCACTCCAACATGAAAGATATTTTGTAGCAGGCTCATAGTCAGGCCTTGTTATTAACAAACTCATAATTTATGCCTTCTTAAAAGATCTTAACCATTCCATCTCAATTTGAGCTATTTTATTGCCTATTTCATCTCCTGCTTCAACACTTTTAATAATATCATCTCTAGAAAAACTACCCTCAGAACCAACTGAAATCATAGTATCAGGAGACAATACTGATAATCTTGCAGTAACTAGTTTGCGAACCTCTTCATCGCTCAATAGATTTTTTTCTTCTGCCATACAGATGAATTAGATAATACCCAATTTCTCCAATTTTTCTAAAATTATTTTACTTTTTTCCGTATCACTGTTCACTTCTATAAACGCAACATCCCAAGAAATCGGTTGATCATCTAAGGTAAGAATGATTTCTTTTCTTACTCCAAGAGGGACGTTTGCATAAATCTTTAGAAATCTTTCTTTTGCTCCTTCCATAACCAAATCGTTAATTGTGCCTATCTATTCTATATATACATTACGGAATAGAGAACGTTTAAGCAGCTTTCAATAATAGCACAATCTAGCCTGAAATTCAAAACATTTATAACTTATGCCTAGTGCCTTTTATCCTTAGGTTGATTTGGATCCTTACCGAAAGAATCTTTATCGCGTATGTGATTTTTGCGATCGTGAATAACCAGCTCTGCTTTATTATTCTTTGCTATGGGAGTTGCTACTTCAATACCTTTTTCTTGAGTCTTAGTGATTTTAACTGCTCTTTGAGACCTCTCGGTAATTACTGCCCAATTTCCATCTTTTCTATGGGTAACGTGAACATTCTTTTTCATAATGATAATAGTAATTGTAATAAATTCCCTCTGTTTATCCCATTATACGCTTTTATTGAGGAAAATATTTTTATTGCGAATTACCCTACCCTTCAACTCACTACTTCTTATTCATGGTGGACAATAGTTTTTTCAAGGTCCTTCGCCGCTTCATGATAAGCACAGAAATCACAATCAAGACCTGCCTGAGGAATACGATCAAGCATAAGGCACTCTTTAATTTGCAATAGGTTTGGTTCAACCCACATATCATTACCATCGTAAGGAATTATTTTTACATCAAAGTGAAGTTGACCATTAAAACCATCACGGTCGCTGTCGCCATTGCAATAAACAAAATAGCCTCAATGGAGCGGGTTGGTATATCCTAAATAGTTCCCCTGAACACCCTCTTGACATTATTGAATAATAGTGTTAGGCTTGTGCCTTAAATTATATACATATTTATGCTCGATATATCTCAACATCCTGCAATACAAAATGGCCAAGTTACCATTGACCATTCTATTCCAGGTATGCCGCATGATGGTGATATTGATCCTGATAAGGTTAGATATTGCGTGGTCAATCCCCATAGTCCCAGCCGAAAGTTTGCCTTTCCAATAAAAGTTGAAAATCATTTGCCGCAAGATAGTGAGCTTTTTAGGGCTTATATAGCATCCGAAAACGATGCCGGTGTTCATCCACTTACCAAAGCTCTTCTCGATACGTGCCCCGGTGGCTTGGCTTGAACAGTTCAACATACGCGAGGTATTCTCGATGCCAATAGATGGAACGCTTGCGATGCTGTCCGTAATGTTCTATCTCCTAGTGTTCCAGATGAAGTTACTAGAATACTGCATGAAATGCATGACAATACCTTAAGAGCGCTTGATATGGTCCTGGATCACTTACCGCCAACTGTCAGGATTTTTGATTTACACAGCATGGAGCCTTTTTCTACTCCGGATCAACCTAATCTTGCCTACGGCAATCTCCAAGCTTTTTTAGATGCGTATGAAAATCGAGCACTGACTGATGAAACGAGAAGGCCTGTGGATATTATCACCGGCACCAATGGACAGCATCCCATAGCAGACATGAGAATGAATCAAGCTTTAGCAAAGCTTCTTGGCCAAATTGGAATTCCAACCGAATATAACAATCCTTATGATACCGACTCGGACTATCCGGATTTTCATTATATGAGAAATTATCCGGGGCGTGTAATTGCCGTTGATTTTAGAAAAACTGATCTTTGCGAAGGCTCGGGAGAGAATCGATCTTTCCATACTACTCATCCGGTTGTAGATAAGCAAAAAGTTACTCGCATAGCAGAAACTCTTAAAGAGGCTTTGCGTCAAGCACACAAAGGCTAAGAAAAAACAGCGTAAACTTTTCTTGGAGCGGGTAGCGGAGCGAAGTGCGAACCGGGAAATACAGGGCGGCTAAATTGTTAAGATTGAGAGAGTCTATTTTTTATGGTATAATAGTAAGATATGCCTTCCGACCCAAAAGAAGATATTCCCGCGCATGAAGAAGAAGGCGCAGCCAATAGCCAGACAGAAGAAGTCTCTTCCGGCGAGATCGATGCGCTCACACATCCTGTTTCAGACTCAGTGCACGATGTACTAAATTCTGAAGAATCAGATACAGAGAAACGAAGTACCAAAATGGAAAGATTTCTCTTTATGCCTTCAGCAAAAAAGGCTGAATTTATAGACGAGCATGCCACAGATGTCTACCAGAGTTTTAAAAAAGCTTTTTCTCCAGAACGAGGTTTGGAATATCCATTCTATTCCGCTCTCGAAGAAATCCTAAAAGTAAGCAGAATGAGGGGCTCTGTCATTCTTTATGCACTTTTAGATAAAACTCGGGAGGCCCTTCAGGGTGGAGCAAATATGTATTTTATGAGCTCAATTCTGCAGTTGGCGGTTAAAAATGGAGGTTCCGAAGCGTTTGAAGCACTGGAAATCGTTGAAAATTATCTTGAACAGAAAGACACTATTCAGACGGGGAACGATCACCATGAAGTGAGATCCTTCGTAGCGAAAGCCATCACGAGCAAGGAGAGTACGCCTCAAATTGCAAAAAAGGCGAAAGAAATTATTGCGCGTTACCTCTATTCACTCGATATCCCGGGTTACCTGTGTATCGATACCTGGATAAAAAATGATAAGAGCAAAAGCAAAGAAAATGCTGGAGCAAATATCAGTGCACATTTGGCGTCTATCGCACACCTCGAAAGGAAGGCGCCGGGTGCAGCGGGGTATTTAAGTTCCACATGCGGAGTTTTCTTTTTTAGGCGATATAGCAGTGAATTATTGAAAAATATATACCTAGAACGCGATGACAAAGAAAAGCCTTACGGAATTATTTTTTATCCGCATGATGATCATAACGGAGCTTTTACGGACGAGAAGGGTAATCTTGAAAAATTGCGGCAGGATTTGGCAGACCGGGGTTATGCATTGCGCCTTGTAGAGACGGGGGATTTATCAGGATTTGAAAATGCCGCGAGAATGATGGCGCATCGATATGGCGCAAAAAATAAAATTGGTTTTGCAGTTGTGGGAGGCCACGGGACTCCCAATACGATTCAATTAGGATCGAATTACAGCTTTGATTCGGAGAAGTTCATCGAGAAGCTCGAGCAAATTCGTGGTCTTTTTGTTGATGACTGTCAGATGCTTTTTGAATCGTGCTCGACCGGCGCGAGCGGCGGCATCGCATCAAAAGTTGCAAGATCCCAAGCAGGCTTTGAAACCGTTGCGCCCAACATTCCGACTTCGTTAAAGAAGGTTACTGTTTCGTCCGAAAAGGGACACATCGTTTTGGATCCCGAATATTCTGATGCTCACAGCAAAAGGGTGTACAAAAGGTGGGGACAGCCAAAGGCGGCGTAACTCTATTTTAGATTTTGAAATTTTCCGTTTGGAGCGGGTAGCGGGAGTCGAACCCGCGTCTCAACCTTGGGAAGGTCGCATAATAGCCGTTATACGATACCCGCATGTTTTTTCAGTACAGACAAACGTAAATATATCACAAAACGGGGACCCGCATTCTTTGCGCGAATCCCCGTTTTTTATGCCCTTTTGAAAAGTTTTATTTACTCCTCAAAATCTTCCTCTACGAGTCCTTTGACTTCTTTTACGAGTGACTCGAGAGCCTTTTTGATCTTGCTGGCATTTGCTTTTGTATCACCTACGACGTCCTCAAAGTCGACAAGCGCATCTTCGCAGTCATACTCACCGGAATCACATAACTCTTCAACGGCAGATGCGATAGCTAGAGCATTTCTCTTCACTGTAGACTTTGTCTGCTTTTTCAGAGACTTGAATTTACTAAGCGACTCTTCGATGTTAGATAGACCACTGGTAATAGTATCTTCCTCTTCGAGATCAAGCTCAGGGACATCAATTTGAGATTTCTTTGGAGTTTTTATAGAAGAGAAATCGAAGCGGGATGATTTACCACTTTCTTCCTCCTCGCCACCGAATCGTCCACCTTCTCCGAAGCCACGATCACTTGACTCTGTGCCAAAGCTGGACTTGCCACCCTTGGAAGAACCATCAAACCGTCCGCCCTTACCAAAACCCTTGGAATCTTCACCTTCGCCACCACCAAATCCGCCTTCTTCATTACCATTGGATGAACTGGAACCTTTACCACTCTTGGAAGAGAAGTTGAAACGGCTGGATGAAGACTTGCCCTGTGAAGACTCACCAAAACCACTTTCTTCACCGCCGTCTTGCTGGCCACCGAACGAACCACCCTGGCTACCCTTGCCACTCCGTTGGCCGTCCTGTGATTTACCGCCCTGTGATTTACCGCCTTGCTGTTGGCCTGACTGA
>JBBTWW010000014.1:0-4149 GCA_038062595.1 Patescibacteria group bacterium
GAGAAGGCGCTAACTGAACAACTCGGCGTGAGAAGTTTTTTTTATAAAAATCGGACGAAAGAAGAGCTGGACTTGCCAAAGCCGGAACACAAAGAAGTAGTCGTAAACGAGTATGGAAATAAATTCCTGATTAACCTCTCTGATTATTTAGACACAGGGCTCTTTCTCGATCATCGTGAGACGCGAAAATGGATCTCTGAGCAGTCGCGCGGCAAGGTGGTCTTAAATACATTTGCATACACGGGATCTTTTTCGATCTACGCCGCGCACGGCGGCGCGGAAAAAACGTACAGCGTGGATCTGTCGCGGACATACACAGAGTGGACTAGAAAAAATCTCGAGCTGAACGATATGCCTAGTGAAAAAAACTGGACATACAAAATGGATACGTTCGAATTTTTCCGTTACGCAAAGAGAAAAAAACTTGTATTCGACATTATAATAATCGATCCGCCAACATTTAGCAGAAATAAAGGCACTGCTTTTTCCGTGCAAAACGACCACCCGCGGCTAATAAATGAAGCTCTCGAACTTTTGACATCGGACGGCTTTATAGTTTTTTCAAACAACTATCACGACTTCCGCATGGAGACAAAAAAACTGACATCGTGTAAAGTCGAGGAGCTGAATATGATTCCGCCGGATTTTGAAAAAGACTTTGCACACTTTTGTTACAAAATTACGCGTTAATCGTAGTCATTATAACTCTCTATGGAAAACGCCACATTTGCCGCCGGATGCTTCTGGGGTGTGGAGGATATATTTCGTCTACTGCCTGGAGTAATCGACACAGAGGTCGGTTACACGGGTGGCAAGAGGCCAAATCCAACCTACGACCAGGTCTGCAGTGATACCACCGGCCACGCCGAGGCTGTGCATATCACGTACACTCCGGAAAAAATTTCGTACGAAAAACTGCTCGAGGTTTTTTGGGACTGCCACAATCCAACATTATACAATCGGCAAGGTCCTGACATCGGGAGCCAGTATCGCTCCGCGATTTTCTTTCACAATGAAGATCAAAAGAAACTCGCGGAATCATCACGTGATGCGCTGGAAAAATCCGGCAAATTTGGCAAACCTATCGTGACCGAGATCATACCTGCGCTGGAATTTTGGCGTGCGGAGGAGTACCACCAGAAGTACTTCCTCAAAAATGGCGGCAGTAGCTGTCACATCTGAAATATCGCGCTATAATGCGCCCATGGAAGTAAAAATCCACGAGTCATGGAGGTCGCGCCTTGCTGAGGAGTTTGAAAAAGATTATTTCAAAGAGCTTGTCGCATTTGTAGTAGATGAGTACAAGACAAAAAAAATATACCCGCCGCCGGCAAATATTTTCCGCGCTTTTGAGCTGTGTCCTTTTGAAAATGTAAAAGTAGTGATTCTCGGTCAGGATCCATATCACGGCCCGCGACAGGCAAACGGACTTTGCTTTGCGGTGAATAAAGATGTCGCACTCCCGCCATCACTGCAAAATATTTACAAAGAAATTGAAAACGACCTCGGCGTGAAGATGCCCGCAAAAGGAACTCTCGAGGGCTGGGCCGGCCAGGGCGTTCTCTTGCTAAACGCAACGTTGACCGTACAGGCCGGCCAGGCTGGATCGCATCAGCACAAAGGCTGGGAAGAGTTTACAGACGCTGTGATACAGAAGATCAGCGACGCAAAAGACAACGTGGTCTTCATGCTCTGGGGCCGCTACGCACAGAATAAGGGCCTAATGATCCCCCGCTCCCGCCACCTGGTTCTGGAGGCCGCACATCCATCGCCTTTTTCCGCACACTCCGGCTTCTTTGGATCTCACCACTTCAGCCAGGCAAACGCCTACCTCGATGAACACAACCTGGCAACGATCAACTGGGCGGCTTGACGACTCGAACTCCTTCCGATACGATGTGACCCTGTTTAAAAAATAATCTTTTTTATTATGGCAGAAACAATGCATACTCATGGTCACATTATCGATGATGTAGAAATTCTTGATGGAGATGTTCTCGAACGTCGCAATCCGGCAAATAATGATGAAGTGGTGGCTCTCTCTCACGACGGAACTCCAGCAATAATGGATGCGGCGGTTGAATCTTCACAAAAGGCTTTTGAAAGATGGAGTGAGACGACACCTTCTCTTCGCGGCGAGGTGCTTTTCCATGCAGCCGTGCTACTGAATACTCCCGCATGGCGGACACGATTTGTAGAAGCGATGGTGCAGGAAATTGGGAAAACCGCTGGAGGCGCTAATGGCGAAGTGACGAAGACTGTCAATATTTTGCGCTACATGTCGGGATTGCCAACCCACACGAGGGATGATGTGTATAACGGAGATCAGCCGAATGTGCTGATGTATGGGAGGAGCGAGCCGGTGGGGCCGGCGGCCATTATTACGCCTTTCAATTTTCCGCTGGCAGTGACGGTATGGAAGGCCGCGGCGGCGTTGGCGGCCGGGTGTACGGTGGTGATAAAACCGTCGCCGCATGCGCCCATGACATCGGCGTTGATTATGGAACTTTTTCGCGAGGCGATGCTCCGAGTTCCGGCGCTGAAAGATACATCAACAGGAAAACTCGCCATACCGGGAGTGATCAATATGGTTCATGGCGGACCGGATATTGTATCCGCGCTGGTGCGAAACCAGTTGATACAGGCGGTTTCAATGACCGGTTCCACCCAAGCGGGCGAAGCTATTTTGAAAATGGCGATGTTGGATCGTGATCCAATGCTTGATCCGGGACATTTTCTCGCCGAAAGGGGCGGCGATAATGCAATTTTAGTGCTTGCGGATGCCGATTTGGACATGGCCGTTTCCGCGGCCGTGACGGGTTTTGCTATTGGCGAAGGACAGCGCTGCACGGCGACAAAACGTATTTTGGTGGACGAATTGGTGGCAGATAGATTTTTAGCGATGTTTCTTGAAAAAGTAAGAGCGTTAAAAGTGGGTCCTGGCAGTGATCCGAAGAGCGACGTCGGTCCATTGGTGACTCCAGAAGCCGTAGAAAGGGTGCTTGCTTCCATTCAACAGTCACTAAAAAATGGCATGGAGCTACTTGCAGGAGGATCTCGATTAACAGAGAGTAGTGTTTGGGCGCAAGGAAACTTTATAGAACCAACCATTCTTGCAGGAGACCCGAAAAATCGTGACCACTTGGCTTTGAGAGAAGAGATTTTTGGGCCGGTGGCAGGATTCGCAAGAGTGCGCGGTTTCGAAGAGGGCATAGCCGCAGTAAATGATAATGCTCATCGGCACGTGGCAGGAGTTTTCACTGAAAATCCCCGGCGCGCAGCCGAATTTATCCGACGCGCAAATGCCGGAATGGTACATGGGAACAACTCAACGCTTGGCGGTGATGTGCAGGCGCCTTTTGGCGGCACCGGCGGGGCGACCAGTTTTGGTCCACAGGAAATGGGACCCGATGCCATGAGGGTTTTCCAGCGCCACAAAACCGTGGGATGGAATTACGGCAACAGTGTTTTGGGCGGAAGGGCGCGATAAGACATCCGATCTTTCCCATTGCGACGGTGATACAAGACATGGCCAGCATCGTGATTTACGGAGATGTTGCTTAACGTATATTTTTTGCTTACCATGACGTCGTTATGGTTATTCGCATAGATCAGGCGCAGGATCATGTAGATGAGACGGCCACAATACGTGGCTGGATGTACAACAAGCGCGGGAGTGGCAAGATATACTTCCTACAGCTACGCGACGGGTCGGGCTTCATGCAGGGTGTCCTGGCCGCACAGGATGGTAATGAGGAGGTCATGGCAAAAGCGGAGAAGCTGGTAATGGAGTCGTCGGTAAAAGTTACTGGATTGATTACCCGGCACCCGAAGCAGGAGGGTGTTTTTGAGATGCAGGTGAAGGATATTGAAATTGTGCAAATTCCACCCGATGAGTACCCGATCAGCAAGAAGGAGCACGGACCTGACTTTCTTCTCAACAACCGTCATCTGTGGCTACGGAGCTCCCGGCAGTGGGCCATACAGCGCGTACGCGACGTGGCGATACAGGCTATCTACGATTTTTTCCACAAAGAAGGATTCATCAAGATCGACACTCCGATAATTACGGCAAATGCGTGCGAGGGTGCGACGACGCTTTTTGAAATAGAGTACTTTGATGAAGGCACTGCGTATCTGTCACAGTCC
>JBBTWW010000015.1:0-2840 GCA_038062595.1 Patescibacteria group bacterium
TACCAACGCAAATGAAGCAGTCGTGACTGGTAAAAACCTGGTCGCAGTAAGTCAGATTGTTTGAAAACCAGCATCCGAGGCAGAACATGCAGTTTTGTAGATTGCCGGCATTCATTACCTGATAGCACTCCTCGGCCCAGCCGTGATGACTGCAGTCGTAGAGGTTTTTTGACTCATCGCAGTGGTAGCAGTATGCGCAGTCCCATAATTTTTTTGAGTCAAATGCCCAGAAGGTGTTTTTGCAGTAGTGTATGTTCTCGCCGTAGCTGTCTTCATTGTGTTTGCCGTACATCGCCTGTCGCGGCGTGCTCAAAACTATTGGCTCCATCATGCGGTATATCTCATCCGGCTGTAGTTTTTTTAGTTTGGCGACCTCAATCCTGTACTCTTCTTGAGAATACTTTTTATTAAAAATATGAAACTTTTTTTGGTGCAGTCCGACGCATCCGAAGCAGTCCTGTATACCGACGCAGTAGTAGCAAAAAGAGGAATCAATCGCATTTTCGCAGTATACAGAGTAGTTGCAGTTGTACGAATTGATACAGTCCACGCACTCATAGAGTAGTTCTGATTTATGGCAGAGCGTGCAGTCATTGCAGTCCGTGCAGTAGAAGACGCGATGATTGTACATGCAGTCTTCTGACTGATAGCTTGCAAATGTCATGTAGCATTTTTTGCTTTTTTCCGTGTACTGGCAAAAAGGACTGTTCTCATTTTGCACCGCGTTGAATGCTATGCGCGGCATGCGAAGTCTCAAACTCTCAAACTGTTCGAGTGGAGTCATATGTGTGATTGCTTTTTGGCTTCTTCAGGCCGGTCATCAACTCGAGCATCTTCTCATCCTGCGGCGCCGTAGTCAAAAAAAGAGCAACCATCGCGCGTAGAGCTGGCTCATTGTGGAGCCTTTTAAGTATCACCCTGAACCAGTATTCACGTTCTTGTATCGACATAAATATATTATTTTTCTTCAAAACGGCCTATTGATATATTTTTCATTACGGTTTCCGGCTTGAATAACTTCCCATTCATTGAGATGTAGATACCAGGTTCTGCCGTGAGGAGAGACGATAGAGCAAAACCAAGATTAAAGGCAGCATCGCTGGGTAGAAATCCATCAAGCGGTTTCATTGATCCCGTCATCACAACTGTCTTACCCTTCAGCTGTTCATTATGTTTTTTTAAAAATGCCCCTGTTTCCGGCATTGTGTACGTACCGTGTGTAATCAATACGTACTTGGATTCGCTGGAAATAGCGGCTCTTAGAATCTCGTTTCGGTCACCTTCCTCTATTGCGCGGCTGTCTTTTCTGCACACTTGCTGGAAGTCCAGGGTGATGTGCAGCTGGAGTGAGTCCAGGTATTTTTTTACCGCACTCAGCCTGCTTACTTTTATAGTCTCGTCAGTAGGACCAAAATGAGAGTCTATGGTACCGCCGGTGAGTATTACAGATACGTGATTAATCATAGACCATAGCTTACGGGCAGTGAGTGATTTTTTCAAGTCCCCATTGTATTTTACAGGTTAATATGGTACTATAAAACTGCCCACCGATAATGGGCAACACATGGTTTACGATGTATTATCACAGCTGGAACTTGATCCAAAAGAGGTAGATGTCTACCTGCATCTTATAAAGGTTGGGCCAACACGTGCCAGTACTGTAGCCTATCAGGTAGCTATGCCTCGAACCACTGTTCAGAACATTTTGAATCGTCTAGAAAAGGAGGGTCTGGTTACGAAGTCTATAGAAAAAAATGTATACGTTTATGCACCTGTACATCCGGACAGCCTGGCGCAGATCGTGGAGATTAAAAAGCGCGAGAGGGTAAAGTCATTTGATCGTACGATAGAGCAGATAAAGGGTGTAACTCCAGAGCTACTATCTATGATGTACTCGAGCAAAAAGGTTCCAAGCGTAAAGTTTTACCAGGGCAGGGAGGGTGTGAGAAAGGTTTTGTTCGACACACTTACGTCAAAAACAGAGTTGAAGGATTTTGCAAATATCGATGCGATGTTTCAGCACGTGAAAGATATCAATGATGAGTATGTAATTGAGCGCGAAAAAACTCATGTTACAAAGCGAAGCCTGCTTCTCGACACTCCATTTGCGCGAAAAGTGTATCGAAGCGGTGGATACTCGCCAAAGTCACACAAAGGGTACAAGTGGATAGATGCCGATCTCTATCCTTTTTCACTTGAGATGAATATATATGATGGGAAGATCTCGTACATCACGTATGTAGAGAATGACTTCGTCGGAGTGATTATAGAAAACGACCACATATACCGTATGCACGACTCCATGTGGAACTTGTTGTGGGATTTGCTATAATTAGCATATGAAATTTTCAAAAAAGCTTCTCGCACTGTTTGTAATCGCACTGATCGTTTTTTCCATAAGTGGCTGTCGCAAGAGATCAGGAGGGTCTTCTGGGGCAAAAATCGAGCTGACTTACTACAAGCTTTTTGATGATGAGGATACTGTTAAGTCGGCTATCAGCGACTACGAGAGCGCAAATCCAGGTGTGAATATCACATATAAGAAGTTTACCGACGTGAACGAGTACGAGGAGATGCTCTTGAATGAGTTGGCAGAAGGTGAGGGGCCTGATATTTTTGAGATTCAAAATACATGGGTTCCGCGCTATATGAAGAAAGTAGTTCCTTTTTCTTCAGAGGTGCTCACTCCTGAGGTATTTGAGCAGACATTTGTCTCCGTGGCCGCTGATGATCTAATACAGGTGGACACGCGTGATGGTGAGGTAAAGATTTATGGCATGCCTCTCTCTGTTGACTCTATAGCACTCTATTACAAAAAGGAATACTTTGACCGTTACATT
>JBBTWW010000016.1:0-4959 GCA_038062595.1 Patescibacteria group bacterium
TTTCTTCAAAATAAGTCCGAACTTCGTCGTAAAGGCAGCTCCAAACGGAAAATTCCAAAAAAGCCCCATGTTTGAGACATGGAGCTTTTACTTTTGCCTGGATATGGTCGAAGTCCTCAGGAAAGGTGCTTTGAGACGAGCTTGGTCATCTCGAACATGTCGACGACCTTTTTTCCGCCAAAAACCTCCTTTAGGTTCTCATCAGCTCTGATGTTTCTCTTAGCTTTTGGATCCTGAAGATTGTTCTTCTTGATGTATTTCCAGAGTGCTTTTACCACTTCAGATCGTGGCATCGGACCTTTACCTACTACAAGGGCGAGTTCATCACTGATCTTCATAGGCTTCATAAAAGCCGCATTTGGCTTTCTCTTCTTTCCGGTCGCCTTCTTCTTTTTGGAAGCCGGCTTCCTTTTTTTAGTGGCTACTTTCTTTTTCTTCTTTGCCATACGAAACAGTGTTAGTGATTAAAAATACTTGAACATATTATACCAGATTTCGTATAAAGAACACCAAATTTTAGTTGGAGTAGTAGTTTACGTTGCTATAAGCCATTCGTGATATTTCTTTTATTGTATTTTCGAGGTATACGAAGTTGGTGCCCTTGGTCATAACGCATATGAAGTATGGTTTTTCAGGGTAGTACACTATTCCACAGTCGTGTAGCTCTTTTGGTTTTTTTGGATCATCCAGGAACCAGCGCTCGCCGAATTTGTGAGCAACTGTCGTGCCGGAAGGGACTCCGGCCACGAGGCCAAGATCGAACTCTGTTTCGCTGAGAAGTTCGAGTGCGCGTTCTGACATGGCACGTGAGAGATATGTGGCGTTGTACAGTACACGAAATATAAATGAATAACTGCGTGCAGACATAAAATCTATTTCTTCTTCCGATTTCGGATATGGCAATCCGAGGTCAGTGAGCAGATTAACAAGCCTCTCTTCGCCAAGATTATTGGCCAGAAGCGCGTGAGAGTTATTTCCTGACTGTATTATCATCCTGCGTATCAGCTCATTGATCGGATAAGACCTGTTACCATCCAGCGATGTGCTGGGGGTATAGTGTGCAAGCTCATTAAGATCCGTAACGCCATCGTAAAAAAGTTCGCGGCCCAATATGCCGGGGTCTTCTTCCGCGAGTCTCAAGTAAGCCACCATCATAAATACTTTAAAAAGGCTTGCCGGAGCGTATTTTTCGTCTTCATTTATGCCCATCCAGTCTCCTGTGTTTAGGTCACGTACGTATGCCGATATCGCAGTAGCGCGCCCCTTCTTCACACGATCTTCTATATAGCTATTAATCTGTATGGATAGATCCCGGAACTGTTTAGAATTGTCATTTTCCGCAGTATCAAATCCTATGATAGGATTAATAAATGTATAGTCATTTATTTTTTCACGCAGGATTTTGCGTTGAAAAAAAGTGTGTGCAAAGACATACCTCTGAGTTTGCCAGCCGATAAATACTCCAAGTAAAAGAGCGAGTATCACGGCGGCCCACAGAGCTTTTTTGAAGGCATGTTTTGTCATAATTACCACTTTAGGATACCATTACCTCATGATTTCGTCACTGCTCGGTTTGTTTTCATTATATGTACATCCGTTTGAAAAAAATGCCGAGAAATTTTTCCTGTGGGTAACTTCGTATCGTGATCGACAGGAGATCGAAAAACGCTTGCACGCTCTGATGCAGGAAAACCTGCTGGTGCTTACGGTATGGCTGGAAAAAAGATTCAAAAATTATCACTACCTGACGAAAAAACACCGCAAGGAGCTTTATTCAAATGCAGTGCTTATCGAGCGCGACTTTGAGATGCACCGTGCGGCAAATACTGTGATGGGAGCGGAGATTCAGGGGGAGTTAACACAGCTTGGTCTTCGTTTTGACCACGATGATCTCGAAAAAATCCAGTACATCAAAGCAATCATGATGTACCTTGATCCGCATAGCAGGTTTTCCTATCGCGAGGGGTCGACATTCGGCAAGCTACTTCGCGATCCGGCGCGTGAAAAACTGGTAGGCGACTGCAATCAGATAGTGACTCTCTACGCATATATTTTCTCTCGCCGTTTTGACATCCGGAATTTACAAATCAAGCTGATCCCTGGCCACGTGTGTTTGCACTTCAAGGGTATCGACATTGAGGCCACCCGCGGCCGGTTTGCCAATTACAAAGATTACGATTACATCGCGCCGATCACCGAGCTGGTGTCGACTAATATTCTAGATATATCCGACCCCGATGAAGCGGTATCAAAAGTTCCGCCCGATCTTTTTGTAAAAGCTTCACAGCTTGCCATCGCGATATCCGGGAAAAAAGAGATAGTAGAGCACAATCTAGAGGTGGCCTATCATAATCTTGGTCTTGCCGCTGTCCGTTCGCAGGATTTTGAGCGTGCTGTTTTTTATCTTGAGAAATGTAAGAATAAAAAACCACTTGCGTCTGCCTACCACAATGCGTGTGTGTTTTTTCTAAAAAATAAAAACTTTCAAAAAGCGCATTTTTACGCCGACAAGAGAGGGGATCCTGAATTAAAAAAAGCCGTCTACGGCCGCGAGTATAATGCGCTGGCAAAAACGGTAAAGGGTGCGAAGACTATTGCGGAGGCAAAGCGCTACCAGTCCACCTATCGGCGTATGCTCGATCTGGCGTACAAGATGGGAGACCAGAAGATAGTTGCGAACATTCAGGGTATCCTGGATAGAATGTAATTTGCCGTCGTCAATTAACAGGGCTTGGAGCTCCAGATTTCCTCTTTCTTGCCTATTCTGTCGTTTTCATAGCGTGCGAGGATAAATAGCAGATCGGATAAGCGGTTCAAATATTTTACTATATAAGGGTCGATTGCCTCCTGCGCAGACAGCTGTACAGTCTCTCTTTCGGCGCGGCGGCAGATGGTGCGGGCCAGGTGCAGATGTGAACCCGCCGCGCCGCCACCGAGAAGAATAAAATTCTTTAGCTCAGGCAGTTTCTCATCCAGTGAGTCGATAATTTTTTCCATATGAGTTATATCTTCCTCTGTTATGTCCCGTACTCCAGGAACTTTATTCACCGACGCCAGATGACAGCCGATAGTTAGCAGCTCCGACTGTATCTTGCTAAGCAAAGGACGCGTTAATGCGTCATCAACCTCAAATGAGAGCACGATCCCGAGCACCGCGCTAACCTCATCCAGAGTGCCATAAGCCTTTAGACGCTGATGTGTTTTTGACACTCGCGCGCCTCCAAAAAGCCCACTTTCTCCCTTATCGCCTGATTTTGTATATAGCTTGCTCTTCTTCATAAGACGTATATTATATATCCGCGTAGAAAATATCCATAATAATACCAATGTATATGGGAACATCAGGATCTCGTAGAGAAGAAGTTGAACGTAATGATGCTGGCGCTGGAGGCAGAACATTTGCCACCCCAGAGGCTGATGCGGCATTTTGTGTTGCAGTACTTGTTCGTGCAAACGAAAATGTACCACCTGAAATTATTAGAGTTGCAGAAGGTCGTCGCACTACTCATGATAATGCTGTAGCAGTAGTGGGCTAAATAACACCGATCGCTATATATCCTCCGGTTCGTCTTCGTCTATCAAGTCGGTTTGTGGTGCTACTGCCACGCTCTGTGTGGCGACACCTGCTGATGTGCTTTGTTCTGCCGTTGCCAACACTGCACCATTTGTTCCAATAGCTATTACCGCCAGAGCCGGTGAGCTGTAAAAGGCACGCAGGCGCTCTTTGCGTTGGTCTGTCATCGATATGTCCGTACTGAACTCCGTTGAGCGTGAAAATGGGGAGAATATATTGGCCTCATCAAAAGCCGCGTTCATCTGTATCGCCAGTTCCGTGCGTATTTTGAGAATATTACACGGTCGTTGTACCCAAAATCTTACAGCAAGCTCTGTTCCATTACTGTTGAATCCCCTGAAGATTATCGTGCGCTTGGGCTTTTTTAATACTTTTGGATGTGCCTCAAAAACAGCGTCGAATATCTGTATGCATCTTTCAATGTTTGTGCCGTGCCCGACATGCGCTCGTATCTCCACTCTTCGCTCAGGATCTTTTGAAAAATTAACTATGGACTGTGTCAGTACGTCCTTGTTGTAGATGGTAATCTCTTTATGATCGAATGTTTTTAGTGTCGTGGATTGGAACTCTATCTTCTCTACTTTACCGACGTACGATCGTATTTTTACAGAATCACCAATGCTGAATGGCGATTTAAACAAAATCAAAATGCCGGATATGTAGTTTTTTATAATGTCTTTTAATCCAAATGAAAGCCCAAGCATGAGAGCGCTGATTATCAACGTAAGATCAAGTCCGATAACTTTTAACGACAACGTGATTGTGATGACGACTATAAAGCCGGTTGTGATCTTTTCAAAAAGATTCAATGCCGTGCGTTGTGCTTCGTGTTCGACTTGTATCCTCTGCAAATACCGGCGTATATAGCGTATTGCAAACATACCAACAACTATTATCAACGCCGCCTGCAGTACGTCTATAAATCTATATAGAATAGTAAGTCCTACATCCCCATAGTTGAGTGCCTGAGGGGCGTCTCCCGATAGCAGTCCTGCCTGGGCCATTGGATAAAACAGGTTAAATTAATCTGTTAATTATAACAGAAAACGGCATGTTTTGGCAGTGTCGCGGGTTGCCGAGCCCATTAAAGCAGTTGACGAAATATGCTAAAAGATGTATTATATTCTATAAACAAATTTTTATTTCTTAACCAAGTTTTTGTATTATGAAACAAAAACAAAGTTACTTCGGTGTCGACCTCAAGTCTTTAGCACTTGGCGTTGCCATAACACTATTAGTCGTAGCGGTACTCCCAGCGAGTGCACGTTACATAGCACAGGAGCCGGCAGCAGGCGGCCAGTCACAAGGCGGCCAACAGCAAGGTCAGTCAGGCCAACAGCAAGGTCAGTCAGGCCAACAGCAAGGTCAGTCAGGCCAACAGCAAG
>JBBTWW010000017.1:0-10077 GCA_038062595.1 Patescibacteria group bacterium
GGTGCTTATTTTATATACCTTTTCGCACTTCACACCTTTTTCTTTCAAAAATTCACTCCAGTCCCTGGTGACTAGCTCTCTGTCCCGCTTCACTTCCTTTGCCCCGCCGCGAATAACATCAAGACTTGATTGACCCAGCGGAACGGTAAACCTACCGAAGCGCTCTATCGAGTGCCTCATGGTGGAGAAGATATTTTTTCCACCTGCGTAATGGCGTCTCAAAAGTCCAATGGCAATAAAAAGATGATCTTTAGTAAATTCTCCGCCTAACGCTTTTTTCAAACCGTCTTCCAGTACTGTAGCCCAATGATCCAAATTTTTCATCGTAATAACAACTTCCACACCAGCCTCCTCGTCCTCAAGATCAGCAAGTGTATCCTGGCCGTCTGTAATTTTTCTGTCCGCGCGAGCGTTTACATCATCAGCCGGATCGCTTGATTCCGGCATTGCAACAGACGGAGATGCTTCGGGGGAGGCCTCCGGTCCGCTTGTTAAGCCTGGGTTTTTCGGTTCTGTGTCTGCCATATGTATCATGGAATTATACCGGAAAAACCGCGTCTTCACAATGGGCGCAGGCATGCTATGATGTAAGGTGATATGCGCATACGACATGTATATGTAGCACTGCCGCTTCTCGCGTTCATCATCGCGGGGACGACCATGCTGTTTGGGGTCGCGCCGGCGGGAGAGGAGCTGACTGCGTCCACGCTGGAGAGCTCGTCCGCCGAGGAGTTACTGGCGCCGAGTGATGTCATGGGCGCATTGTTGATTGATGAAAACATACTGGAAGGAGCCGGGCGGCGTATTATTGAAGCGCTGGACAAGTACGAGGCCGAAGCTGGAGATGACGGGCTTGTTTCAGAAAAAGAAATTTTAAAAAATCTAAATCCGGAAATCTCCACGTCTGCGCGCAGACAGATTGAAAAAATTCTCAAACTGATTTTTGAGACTTACACACGCGAAAGTATCGAGTCCGCTACAATACAAATAGAATAATGAAGTCGCGTAGAATATAGACTATGACGACAAATGCACAAAGGCCTGTGAGTGACTTTTTTGAGTAATTGTCTTCGTGCGTCTTCCCGTCCATAAGCAGAAACATGAGCTCGTCGATGAACAATCCCAAGCCGATGGCAAAAATCGGAATGTTTTTTATCAAAAGTCCGATCAGTAAAGTCGCTATGCCGTACATGTAATGGTGCGTGCGAACGCCAAAAATCGTCGGCCCGGAAGTGGGACGATAGTACAGCCACGCACGCACGATGACGATGGTTGCGAGGAATATGAGAAAGAATATTGACGTAGTTGACATGACCAGATTGTAGCATGTCTATGGGCTATTTTGAAGCCTGTTTGCCCTGCTCCTCCTCCTGTTGTATGAAGACTTTTATAACAAGCGCGGCCTGTTTTGCAAAAATGTGAATGAACTCGTTGTCAAAAATCTCTTTAGCGCGGTCGTGATTTTCGTCGGAAAGATAGAGTGACAGCGTGCCGACAAATTCATTTTGTACAAACATCGGGACGACCATTAGAACTCTCAAGTTGTACTTTCGCGCAAGCGACAAGGAAGAGTAGCCTGGCTCCTGTGTGATATCAGAGATTTTTATCGGTCGCTGTAGTCGCATTGCGCGCTCCCAGATACTTCCCGGCATGGTGCCGAGTTTCTTTCCCCACCAGTCTTCGCCGACTCCGGTGCACGCGAGGAGCTCGGCTTTTTTTTCTGCGGGACGATGGACGCGGAGGGTACAGCCGTCGAGCCTGGCGAACATAGTGAGAGCGTTCACTATAAATGAAGCGACATGGACTACCGGATATACACCAGTGCTGATCTCAAGAAGGTCTACGATGTAATCTATATACCGCCTCTGGCGGCCTACCTCCTGGTACGCCTCCTGCAAGCGGTCAAGCCGCTCCTGTAGCTCGCGCTCGGCCTGCTTCTGCACAGTTACATCACGATAAATCGCAATATAACCAAGAAGCTTACCGCCACTATCCTTAATAGCTGTACAGGTGATCGACACGGTGATCGGGCGCCCACTCTTGTGCAGACGCACCGTCTCGTAATTGCGTATAAATCCTTTTTCATGCGCCTCGTCGAGAATCCTGATCGGTTCGTTTTTTTCCATCAAGTGATGCGGCACATATATATGCATCGACTGCCCGACTATCTCCTCGGATGTATAACCAAACATGCGCTCGGCACCGAGATTCCACGTTTGCACCAGGTCATCTTCATTCAGCGACACTATTGCATCCATGGAGTTTTTTGTCAGTGTGGCCAGGAACCACTCCTGCTTTTGCAGTGAGTCAATCTTCCTCTGTGCCGCCTTTATCGGACGCACGTCTGTGATAAATGCGAACATACCTTTTTCCTGCGTAGGCGCACAGCCGATCAGCACCGGAATATTTTCGCCATCGGACGTTTGCATCTCCACTTCAAACTGTCCGCCGCGTACATTTTTCATTTGCCGTGTACCCTTACGCGCGATGATTTTATTTTTCTCATCAAAAAAATCGTAAAAATGTCTGCCAACCGCCTTGTCGCGCCGGCACTTGAAAATATGTTCAAAGGCCGGATTGACGTAGCGTGTTATGTTTTTACTATCGCCGATCCATAGAGCCTCGTCCATGCTTGCAATGAGGTTCTTGTATCTTTTCCGTGAGTACATCACTTTCTGATACAGCGATGCGGCCTCGATGGCGTGTGACAGCGAAGGCGCGAGCGATGTGAGGATATCGACATCACGCTCCGTAAAAGCATCCATTGTTTTACTTTCAATATTCAACGCGCCTATGCACTCATTTCTTTCGTTTACGAGCGGCACACACAGTTGTGACTTTGTTGTTTTATTAAATGAAAAATAATCCGGGTGCTTCTTGGCGTCCCGCGCGAGAACTAGCTTTCCTGTGCGTATTACTTTTCCAACTATACCAATGGTGAGTTTTTGTTTATGTAATGATTCTTTTCTTTGCGAGCTGATATTTACCAGCACGCGGGTGTTTTCTTCTTTCAGACTCTTTAGCCATATGTGAACAAATGGGTAGTGAAGTTTTTTTCGCAATAACTCCGCCAGGCGGTTGAAAAACATCTCGAGGTCCTTCGCGGAAAAAAGCAGACGGTTGATTGAGATAAAAAGCTCCAGCTGTACGCGTTGATCCTCAACCCTTTGCAGAAGCCCGAATGATGGCGAACCAATAGACCCGGAAATCAGACGCGGCGTTATTGATAGGTCTCTGGATGACCTGTCAGTCACTCTGCGTGCTACCTTGCCGGTCTTTTTGACAGAAGGTGCCATACCTTTTTGTAAACGGGAGCTTAGTCTACCCTTAAGATTACCACATTTGCAAGGCCGCCAATCGATTTTGCATTACCGCAAATTCATGGTCTATTGACTATCGCCTTTCAGAAGCCATAATCTGCCGTTCGAACCGCTCAATAATTTAATCTTTGCGCAAATTTGCGGTGTTGATTTATTGCCTTTACTAAGCCATTTTTCGCTTCCTGAACAGCTCAATGATTTCATCTCCGCGCCACTCAAAATACTAGTTTTTTGGCTTACTTAAGCTATTATTTAGATGTCAGCGATTTGTATTTTTTAATAAAAATTTATGGCCAATCTATCAATCATGACAGTTGAATCATCGGCTAAGTCAGAGAATTGTACATTTATCGGGTTGTCACCTTTGTCGACCAGCACATCAATATCCGAACCTAGACTGAAAACCAGATTAACAAAACTGTCCGACAAAAAACTCTTAAATCTCTGCCGTAGGTACGGTGCGAATGCGATCCAGTGGCGACGGAAATTTGAAGGACTTCTTCCGGAAGTTCATCGACGCGAACTTTTTCGCAGACGTGGATGTTTTTCCATTTTTGAGTTCGCGGCAAAGTATGCAGGAATGAATCGCGAGCAGGTTCAGAGGGTTTTGAATTTGGACCGTCAGTTGAGTGACAGGCCGATTCTGCGCGAAATGTTCGTGAATGGCGAAATTAGTGCGAACAAGTTGAGGAGGGTTATTCCGATTGCAACGGTGAAAACGGAATCACTATGGGCGGAGCGAGTTCAAATAATGTCTCAACGTGCGGTCGAGACACTGGTCCGTGATGAACAAATCGAGAAAAATGCGCACAAAATAAACGGTCCGCAATTGGTGAATAATGGTATACAACAGATTGGCCGTGGTGAGTCAATGGCTGATTTATTCGGGCACGTGCCCGAGGGCACAGACGACGATTTGGGTCCGGCTCTAACCAACAAAACCAGCGCGTCCGACGTTGTGTCAGACGACCTCGTGTTGTCTGACGAAGTTCGATCAAAGTTGCGTGAACTGAAACAAAAAGGCATCGATATTAACGAAATGTTGATGGAGCTTTTGACGCGGCGCGAATGTGAGATTGAGCGAGAGAAACAAAAAATAGCTGAAGATGAAGAAAAGAAAACGGTGGCTGGAGTGAGGGCGGATCGATATGTTCCTGCACATATACGCAACGTAGTCAGAAAAGAGCATGGGGAAAAATGCTCGATGCCAAACTGCTTCCGAGACGCCGATCATCTGCATCACACTCAGCGCTTCTCCATGTCACGCAATCACAATCCGAATTACATCGCCCCGCTCTGTCGTGAACATCATGAGATCGCTCATAAAATAGATCAAAAATACGCGCAGCGGTTTGTTGAAAAAGGCAAATAATGCTGATTGAAAAGTATGACAAAACGCACGATTGCTGGTGAGGCATAATTCTAAAAACCAGACGCCGGCAGCAGAATCATTAACGAAACGATCACTATAATCGTGACCGTTATCGAAGCGGCGCCTGATACAAAACCAAGCCAGAAATATTTATTAGCAAAAATTCTATGCATTTGGTACTTTGATTTTATCGGTTATATTTATTTCAATTTCAAAATTCCTTAGCATTAGATTATCTTCCAGAACATCGGCAATATGCACCGGAATCCAAATTGGATTAATTCTATAACCGCCAGCATCAAAATCATAAATATCATACAAAAACATATTTACGGTATAAATATTGTTTTTATTTCTGACGGCCGAATATTCCAGCTTCTTAATGCCATGCAGGGAAAATTTTAAATCGCCGGATTCAAAGTCAATTTTTAGCCCAGCCGCATCATCGCCAAGTAGCAACTGTCCGCTTAGTTCACCAGCCCTTATTTGCTGCTCAACTAGTAATAATAACTTCTTATAGGCTTCATCTTTCTTGATCTTATGTACAATTGATGAATTCTTATCGTAAAAAAGTTTCTTCGGATTAGTTGAAAGTGAGTTTTTTAAAAAATCGCGGGTATATTTATACTTCAAGAGAGAAAAAACTTCTACCAAGGCATCCAATGTATTTTTATATAATTTAAGCTGTAGATTTTTGGGTATACTATTTTCTAGCCACGTGCGAAAACTATCAAACAATCTAATCGAAACGCTAATACTAGGGGCTTTGTCATACCACAACTCTATGCTATTTTCCAAAAACACAAATTGACCTGCCTGAATATACAGCATTTCATTTACTCCACGGCTAAAATCTCCAGCAAAGTAGAAATTTTTATACTTTCTGGAAGTGGCAGTATTTTTATTTTTGATAATTTTGCCGTTCAAAACAACTTTTAAATTATCTCCATCGTTAGAACTATTTTGCTTTGAGCTTTTTAGGCTGGCATTTATAGAAAATTCTTCATTTACACCAAATTTGAAAACTTCGAGTTTTTTAATAACAGGTGTACCGTCGGCAAAAAAACGAATATGGTGCCAGCCTTTTTGACATTCAACAAAAAAATAGATCGTTTTTTGGCATCCTTTTAAGCTGGCCCCGTCCCAAGCAGAAGCGGTACCAAAACCCTTCCATGATATTTTTTCATCATGTATTTCGTATTTGCCAAATGTATATTCATCCAGAGACACTCTCAGATCGTCATCATCATCTATTGAATTACTTTGCTCGGCATTTTTTGCAACCGCTGTAATCTCGATAATATATTTGCCATTTTTATAGACCTCAAACTTAGTGTCGGCATCTTTCCAATGATATATATTGCCGCCAGGGGCTATAGGAAACTCTTTTTTTAAAAATATGGTTTTCATATGTGAATGATGGCATGCTTTTCTGACATAAACAATTTTTATAATGAAATTTTGTTCTTAAATTAGGCTTATTATGTTGTTAACATTTGATGACAGTCGCCGCATCTGCTACACTTCTGATCTTATGGAATCTCCAAATATCACATTACTGTCTGATCCGCAAAAAATCCGCGGCATGCGCGGCAAGCCGGCGTGGTTCAAGATCAAACTGCCAAGTGGCGCGGCAAACGCGCGCTTTGAACAAATCAGAAAGACCGCGCGCGAAGGCAGGCTCGCGACCGTGTGTGAGGAGGCAAAGTGTCCGAATATCTATGAGTGCTGGGGCGGTGGAACAGCGACCTTTATGGTCATGGGCGACACGTGTACGCGCGCGTGCAGATTTTGTGCAGTAAAAACTGGAAATCCAGAAGGCATACTCGACGCAGATGAACCGAGAAATCTTAGCCAGGCTATTCGCGACATGAAGCTCGACTACGCAGTGGTGACATCCGTCGACCGCGACGATATTTTTGATGGCGGCGCGGGACATTTTGCCGAGTGCATAAGGGAGGTGAAGAAACTTAATCCTGAACTGATTCTTGAAGTTTTGACTCCAGATTTTGCCGGAAATCTCGATGATGTAAAAGTCGTGGCGGAGGCAAAACCGCATGTCTTTGGTCATAATGTAGAGACTGTTCCGCGTCTGCAGAAATCCGTTCGTGACAGCCGTGCAAATTATGAACAGTCGCTTGCTGTTTTGCAATATGTAAAAGAGTATGACAAGTCCATATATACGAAGTCGGCGATTATGCTCGGCCTAGGTGAAGAAGAAGAGGAGGTTGTGGATGTAATGAAGGACCTCCGCAGAGTAGGCGTTGATGTCTTTACTATAGGCCAGTATCTGCGTCCGTCGAGCTGGCATCTCGCAATTGAACATTTTATAAAGCCCGAGCAATTTGAATGGTATAGAAAAAAAGGCGAGGAGCTGGGTTTTCTCTACGTCGCCGCTGGACCGTTTGTGCGTAGCTCTTACAAGGCCGGCGAGCTATTTATGAAAAACATCATCAGAAAAAAATCCGCCAAATAGGTTTACTGGTGGTCATTTATTTCAAATACCACTAGATCTCCTTCCTCATTGAGGCTGCAAAAGGCTCTGTATTTTTTTGTTACGCGAAAGTACCATATGTTCGCTTTTTTGGGATTTCGTTTTTTAAAACTTGTTTGTAAAAAATTTCCCTGCAATAAAAACCGCTTGGCTTTTTTATACTGCTCAAGTAGGTTTCTCGACTGTAAGTACTCAACAACATCGCGTGTTTCAAAAATGGCGTGTATTTTTTGCATAGTCGGTAACTATACATCAAACAAATCTTTTCTTGAAGTTTTTGCCGCCTCATCGGCCTTTTTCTGCAACGCCGGGGTTATGGCATTATGGTCGAGCTGAACCAGTCTTGGCCTTACGAAATCCGTTTCGAACTGAACGATATCGATGAGTACAGCGACGGGTTTATTGTTGACAAAAATATATTTCGGCTCTTTGTTCAGGTCTGCAAGACACTGTTTAGTATTTACCCTAAGGTCGGTAACCGAGATGCATTGATCTTTAAGCATAAATTACGTACTTAATTTATACGCAAATTATACATGAATTTATATATAGAAGTCAACCATGACAAAAAATGCTATACTGACCCATGTTATTTTTAAAGCCTTTTATGAGCCTTGTAGAAAACTACAATCCGCTTGCCGACCCCATTTATCAGGTTATGGATGAGAATGGGATGGTGAATGAAGCCCTGCGGCCTGCCGGGCTAACAGACGATCTCCTGCTACAGATGTACGAGGAGATGGTTTTAACGCGCATGGCAGATGACAAGGTGAATAAGCTACAGCGCCAGGGCAGGATGGGGACGTATCCGTCCATGCAGGGGCAGGAAGCGTGCCAGATTCCGATCGCGCATAATTTGAAAAAAGAAGACTGGGTCGCTCCGGCATTCCGCGAGCTGGGAATAATGATGATGTGCGGCGTGCCGCTCGTGGATATCTACAGGTATTGGGGCGGATTTGAAAGCGGATCAAAAATGCCGAAGGGCGTGAATGTTCTGCCGGTGTCAATTCCTGTTGGATCGCAACTTTTGCATGCAGTCGGAATTGCGTGGGGGCTCAAACTGCAAAAAAAATCCGGTGTGACCGTTCCTTTTTTCAGTGACGGTGCCACGTCTACCGGCGACTTCCACTCGGCGTTGAACTTTGCCGGAGTTTACCGCACGGCCACGGTTTTTCTTTGTCAAAATAATCAGTATGCGATCTCGACGCCGCGCGCGGCACAGACTGCATCGAGGACGCTTGCGGAAAAAGCGCTTGCATACGGCTTTAACGGGATACAAGTCGATGGCAATGATGTGATGGCGATGTATGCGGTGACAAAAGATGCCATAGAATACGCGCGCGGCGGCGGAGGCCCCGTTCTCATCGAAGCGGTGACTTTCCGCCAGGGCCCGCACACATCATCGGACGACCCGAAAAAATATGTGCCTGCGGGTGAGCGGGAGATGTGGATGAAAAAAGATCCGATCGCCCGCCTGCAGAAATATCTTCAGACAAAAAATCTATGGAGTGAAGATTTACAAAAAGAAATCGACGTGCGTGGAGCGGCAACTGTGGAAAAAGCGGTCGCGGAGTATGAAGCGACACCATCGGTTCAAATCGACGAACTTTTTGACTATGTGCATGCTGAATTAACTCCGGATCTCGCGGAGCAAAAGGCCGCATTGCAAAAGGCACTTTATAAATAATTAACCGCGTACGGCTCCAAAAAAGGATGCTCCGCTGCGCTACGCATCTAATGTCAAACTTAATCATGGTGGAGGCCCTCAACCTCGCCCTAAAACAGGAGATGAAAAAAGATCCGTCGGTCCTGCTGATTGGTGAGGACGTCGGTATAGACGGCGGCGTGTTTCGCGTGTCGGACGGACTCATCAATCAATTTGGAAAAGAGCGCGTGATCGACACTCCATTGAGCGAATCGGGAATAATCGGCGCTGGAATAGGACTCGCACTCTCGGGGATGAAACCGATTTGTGAAATCCAATTCTCCGGATTCATTTATTCCGGACTTGAGCAACTCATCTCTCATGCCGCGCGCATGCGCTGGCGCTCACGCGGGCGATTCACATGCCCGATGGTAATACGCGCGCCAAACGGCGGGGGAGTAAAGGCGCTCGAGCACCACTCAGAGGCGATGGAGGCGATTTTTGGGGCTATACAAGGGCTAAAAGTCGTCATGCCGGCAACGCCATACGATGCGAAAGGACTGCTAATTTCAGCGATTCGCGATCCTGATCCTGTGCTTTTTCTTGAGCCAATGCGTGTATACCGCGCATTCCGCGAGGAGGTGCCGGAGGAGGAGTACACGATTCCAATCGGGAAGGCCGCGGTGGTAAATGAAGGCAGTGACGTAACTGTAGTGACGTGGGGTGCGATGCGCTGGCTGTGTGAAAAAGTCATTAGTGCGCATGGCGACAAGGCATCGATTGAGCTGATTGACCTGCGCACAATTTCGCCTATGGATTTTGAAACTATTCTCGCATCTGTACAAAAAACCGGACGATGTGTAATAGTGCAGGAAGGGTCACAAAGTTTTGGTGTCGCGGCGGAAATATCTGCGCGCCTGATGGAAAAATGCCTGCTAAATCTCCAGGCTCCCGTTGAGCGCGTTACCTCCCCTGACGTCCCCCCGCCATACCTCCGCGGCGAGATGCTGACACTTCCAAGCGAGGAGCGGATTTGGAGAGCCATAGAAAAAGTATTAAACTTCTAAATATGTACGAGTTCAAATTTCCAGATGTAGGCGAGGGCATACACGAGGGCGTGATCACACGCTGGCTGGTCAGCGAGGGCGACACGGTAAAATCCGACCAGACGCTTGTGGAGATGGAGACCGCAAAGGCTATAGTTGAGATACCATCACCAAAGGCAGGGAAGATTGTAAAAAGAAAC
>JBBTWW010000018.1:0-26353 GCA_038062595.1 Patescibacteria group bacterium
TTTAAGCATATTATTTTACCTGTGTTGGACAGAATACCTTGTTTTTGTCCAGTACAGACAGTATAATGCATAAAATAAGGAAGCGCAAGGACTTATATAAAAACTCTACTTTGGTGACCCCAATGGGAATCGAACCCATATTTGCGCCTTGAAAGGGCACTGTCCTAACCGTTAGACGATGGGGCCATGTTAACGATCCTTTCCATTAAACACGGAACTGCGCACTCTGTAAACACTCACTAAAAACCCCGGAACCTATGCAACGATTAGGGCTAGTATTCCGGGGTCTTTACGTCAACCTCGCGGCTGAACGTCTTGAGCGCACAAGAAGCGAACCAAGTGGCAAAGAATCATCACCTCATGCTGGAAACTCTTTCGAGCTACGGCGTAAGATGCCCTTTTGAGAAAAAACTCCTTTTGGAACCTTCCCTCTTCTTTGCTCTTTCGAGCAACCTTCCTGTGTTTCAAGGGCCACAAAGAGCTACGAGATATATGCTTCTCTAGGGAGGTTTCCCCCGCGCCTCAATCGGATCACTCCGTGAAGCGTACCCCGGGGACCATAATCCCCGAACGCCTGAACCACAATCTCACTCTTTAATGACACTACTATTATACAACATTTTGCCCGACTGGGTCAAGGGTCATTTTACAGGTTACTATGCGGCCTCTTCTCCTTCCTGTGCGGATTTTCCCAGGGCGGAACCGACGATACCCATAATCAAATCATATTTTTCGGGACTCCAGGCTAGGTGGTTTCTATACCCTTGCGGAAGCCGTCCTCTCCATCCGTCGCCCCTACCGATTATATTCTTTGGTAATACAACAACCGATCCTCTATCTCCGGACAGTCGCACATCTGACATACCCTGACCTTCACTAAGCTCTATAACATCAAAATCTCCAACAGGTCTCTGTGCATCGGGCGGAACGATGTCATCATGCGTGTTTGAAATAACAACAACTTTACCGGTGCCGAGCTCCCTCATCGTCTCGACAGCCTCTGTAGCAAATGCCGGCCTTTGACCGTAGTGGTGAACGCACGCATGAAGATGTGGCATAAGCCCCGGAGGTGAAACTCTCACATCCGGATTTATTGGCGCTTCAATTGCAATGACGCGGAATATTTTTTCAAATCTCAAGCGGCATGCGGCAAGTAATGCAGTAAATCCTCCATTGGAACCTCCGAGAAGCACTATACGACTTTGTCCAAACTGCGCTTCGATCTCGGGTATGGACTCATTCACAAAATCAACCGTGCGCTGTATAGAGTCTTCCGGAGATTCGAGAACAGATGAAAGACCAGCCGGAGCGAAGGTCTTCATCCATCGCGGATTTAATTTCTCACGAAGGTATCCTTCCAGGCGATCGGTTCCGTGATCGATCAACAAACCTGCAACATTGATAATATCAACATCCAAGGTGTCTTTGGTTTCTTTCATAGAAACCAGACTTTACCGCAAAGAATCGAGCTTTTCAATCCTTTTTTTATGCCTACCGCCTTCAAATATGGTATCTAACCAGATGGTTACGGCGGCCATGGCCTGATCAAAGTCAAGGAAGCGGGCACCCATAGAGAGGATGTTGGAGTCGTTGTGCTGACGAGACAGACGTACCAGGTTTAAGGAACCGCCATAGTATACCGCGGCACGGATACCCTTTACCCGATTGGCACAGATCGCCTCACCCTGACCGGAGCCGCCAAAAATAATGCCGAGGCAGTTGCCTGGATTTTCTGCGACTTTTTTTGCAGCTGGAAAAATAAAATCAGGATAGTCATCGGCCGGATCAAGCGTAAAAGCACCGCAATCCTCAACCTCCATATGAAGATCGTCGATAAGCATTTTCTTTACCGCCTCCTTGAGCTCAAATCCTGCGTGGTCTGTGGCAAGTATTATTTTCATCACTCTTTATAATAGACCGTTACGTCAGGATGATCCAGTAGCGCTTTTGCAGGGAGGCTCTGAATAGTCTGCGAGCGATCGTGTAGCGCCGTTACGATCTCTTTTTTTTCGGAGCCTTTTAAAAGCACGAGGATTTTTCTGCTTTTTAAAATTGGTTCAAGCGTAATAGTTAGGCGATCTCTGACGGCAAACCTCTCGGTGGTCGTATGGGCTGTAGAAATATCGTCCGGCAAATCAAGCGCCGTACTTCCCGGGAAAAGCGACGCTATATGTCCATCCTCGCCGATACCAAGAATAACCAGATCAAATTGAGACGGAAGTGCCTGTGCATATTGCGTTAGGGATTCATCTATCGAAAGCGCGGTGTCAAAGCCACGAATATCGATACCGGCCTCCGTGATCATTTTGTAATTCGAGTCGGCGTGATCACGTGGCACATACCGCTCATCAACTTCAAAAAATGTAACATTACTATTTTTTACTCCACGTTTCGCAAGCTCCTCATATATCGGCTTTGGTGTACTGCCTCCACTCAAGGCTATCGATACAACTTCCTCTCCCTTAATGCGAATTTCTTTAACAACGGCAAAAATAAAATCAGCCGCCTGTGAGACAAACTCCCCTTCTGTATCAAAAAACTTGAATATCATAGTGTCAGTGCCAGTCAAACCACTCAAACCCGTCGATCTTTGTCAGTTCGTGATGCTCATCCGGTCCCTCCCCATGATCTTTATAAAAATGCATCGGCACAGCTGATTTGTCCTTGAACCTCACGATAGAATCAACCAACTGCCACGATGCTATAATCTCCTGAAAGCTCAGGAAATTAATGCGGTTGTCGCGCATGACATCGAGTAGCAGGAGCCCGTGCTCCGGCAAGCAGTCGTCTCCATCACACGCGATCGTGCCTGACGATGCTACGCGCTGATAATGAGACTCTTTGCCATGCTGGTTGACCAGCGTGATGCTGATCTTTTCCTCCGGTGCGAGCTCGATGATAATCCTGTTCGGTGGCTCGTCGTGCGTCTGGAAGGCGAATTTCTTCAGCTCAACGACTATGTAAGTGTGCTTCTCATGAAGCATCTTTCCGGTGCGGAGGTAGATTGGCACCTTGTACCACGACTCACGGTCGACGAAGAGTCGAAGAGCCGCAAATGTCTCCGTCTTCGATCCGGCCGGCACGTACTTTGTACGACGATAACTTTGATACTGACCCAGTACGACGTTCTTTCTTGATTTGAGAAATTTTAGCGCGGACAAAATGCTGTACTTCTCGCGATGCAGACTCGCCGCGTGCTCGGTGATCGGTATGGACATTGCGATCAGCGCGAGTACCTGCAGGAGGTGTGACTGCACCATGTCGCGCAGTGTACCCACCTGGTCAAAGTAACCGACACGGTCCGCCACGCCGATGTCCTCAAATGCAGTTATTTGAATATTTGCCACCTCCGGTCCCTTCATAATGAGGTTCAGAAATCTATTGGCGTGGCGGAGAGGGAGAATACTCTGCACCGACGACTTGCCCAGATAGTGATCGAGCAGATATACCTGCTCTTCATCGAAATACCGCGCAACGTAGTGGAATAGCTCTGTGGCGGATGCTACATCCTTGCCAAATGGCTTCTCTATAACCAACCTTACGTCCTCATTTCGTGACTCTTTCGTCTTACCAAGGTTTTTTATAATGCTTTTAAAAACATTTGGCGGAACAGAAAAATACGCTATGTGTGTGACATCTGACGTTCCGGTTAGATTTTTTCTGTACTCGTAATACGACTCAAAATCACCAAGGCTTTTATAATTTCCGGTAACATACTTCACGTGCTTCACCAGCTCTGTAAGCAGTTTCTTATTCACATTGCCTTTTCGCGCCGCGATCACACTCTGTTCAAATTCCTTTTGGAATTCATGATCGGACTTTTTCGTACGGGCGAAGCCGACGATAAAAAAGTCTTTTGGAAACTTCTTCTGCTCCATCAGCGAGTAGAGCGATGGAAATATCTTGAGCCTGGCCAGGTCGCCAGAGGCACCAAATATCGTGAGTACAAACGGTTTTTTTGATTTTGCAAGTTCCATAGTTAACTCATTATGCCTGATTCCATTTTGTATGAAAAGTACCTTCCTTATCTGTGCGCTCGTACCCGTGTGCACCGAAGTAGTCACGTAGCCCTTGGATAAAATTTGCCGACGATTTTACCGACATAATCCCGTGAACATATGAAAGTGCCGCTGACAGTGATGGCGTTGATATATTTGCATGTGCCGCACCCTCTACTATCGTGCGAAGCTCGCCAATGTTTCGCGAAACAACACCTCGAACACCATCGCACTGGAACAAATGTTCGGCGCTGCTGTTTTTTTGAAGCGAGACACGTACAAGTGACAAAATCTGCGAGCGTATGATGCACCCGCCCTGCCATATGCGCGCCACTTCGCTCAAGTCTACGCTCCATTTTTCTTCACGTGCGGCGCGGATAAGTAGATGAAACCCCTCGGCGTATGCGACAAGAATGGCTGTATATAGAGCACTCTCGAGTTTGCTTAATACTTCCGTAATTGGACTCTTCGCGGCGGCCGATGATATACCTTTTGCCACAGCACTGAGCTTTATACGCAACGACTTCTCACCGGACAGCACGCGTGCAAATACGGCCGCCGCGATGGAAGGAGTCGCAATGCCATAGTGAAAAGAACTCTCTACCGTCCACGCTCCCGTCCCTTTTTGCCCTGCACGGTCCAGTATTTTATCCACCAGGTATCCCTCTACTATATCATCTTTTTGCGCTAGAACCTGCGTCGCAATCTCTATCAGATATGAACGCAACGATCCAGAATTTAACTTTTTAAAAACTTCTGAAATCTCCGGTGCCGACATACCGGAAGCACGCAAAATATCGTAGCTCTCCGCAAGCATCTGTATGATCGCGTACTCTATTCCGTTGTGAACCATTTTTACAAAGTGCCCTGCTCCCCCGCCCTGAAAAAAAGTGACGCACGGTCTACCTTCAAAATCTTTTGCGGCTATACTCTCCAGCACGGGGCTGATCAACGGCCACACCGAGAGGTCACCTCCCGGCATGAGACTGGGCCCATGCAGAGCGCCTTCCTCTCCACCGGATATACCGCAACCGACAAATTGAAAGCCGCGGAGTGAAAACAATTCTTCCCTGCGTTGCGTATCACGGTAGTGTGAGTTCCCAAGATCCAGAACGATATCACCGGCCTCAAGCAGTGGAATTAACTGCTCGATAACGCTATTAACTGCACTTCCGGCTTTTACAAGAATCATTATTTTTCTTGGCTTTTCCATGCTCATTACGAATCCATGCAGATCCTGAAATGCCACTAATTTATCACTGCCAAACTGCCTGACGAACTCAGTGGTGACCTCAGGCGTGCGGTTATATACGGAAATAACAAAACCTTTTGCGGCAATATTGCGGGCGAGGTTGCCACCCATCGTGCCCAGCCCTATCAATCCTATCTGCGAAAAAACCATGTTATGTCAGTTTATATTGTCCGAAATTAGCACCATATTTTTTGTTGTCTTTTTTAAACATAATATAACTCTTCATGATGATCTTCATCGCCTCCACGTTTGTTTTTACACAAAAAACATGATCCAAATCTTTTTTGTCTATCAGCTTGCTACGCAGTAGATAACGTCGTACCCACCTAACCAGCTCTCTCCACATCGGGCCAACAAGTATGATCGGTATAGGGCGAATGTGACCGACCTGCATTAACTGCCATGTATAAAAAAGTTCGAGCGTCGTGCCTATACCGCCTTCCGTCACCACAACTGCATTTGAAAGCGCCATAAAATTATCGAGTCTGCTGGAAAAACGTGTGAATATTTTTTCTACCTCAAGATGTCTGCTGTCCTTCTGCTCACGCGGAAGGCGTATTTTTAATCCTATAGAGTCCGCACGATTACGACGGTCGCCTTTAAAATGTCCGGCAGAAGCCGCATTCATGATACCCGGCCCACCGCCGGTTATAAGATCAAAACCTTTTTCTCCAATCATCTTCGCCAGCTCATATATTTGCTTGTATGTGGCGTCGCTTTCCTTGATTCTGGCTGATCCAAAAATAGTAACCCGGAAGTGTCCATTTGAGAGCTCGGACTCAACCGACTTCTTCTTCTTTTTTACAATCTTTTTTGTATGTGTATGCGTCATTTTTATAGGCTTAAAGCCTATCGTATATTATACCATTTTTCCCACTCGTTTCTCTATGGCTTTTGCAGAGATTCCAGCATCTTCATACAGGTCCTTCCACGTACCGGACAGCTCGTAATGCTCAACTCCAATCATCTCAAAAACATCGACTTTTACCTTACTTGAAGCCAAAAAACGCGCCAGCTGGCCGCCCAATCCTGAGAGCGTATTGTGATCCTCGACCGTAACAACTTTCCCGGTTTTTTTAATTGAGCTCAGTAATGTGTCGTCAAATTTCTTGATGGAGCTCACGGCTACCACCTCTATGAGACCCACTTTACCGGCTTTTTCCAAGCCGCTCAGCGCCTTTAGCGCCTCGGTCACCATCGCGCCAGTCGCGGCGATGGTAAGTGATGAACCGGAGCGGATGATATCGCACCTACCGTACGAATAAACATAATCTGCATCGTAAAAAACACTGCCGTCTTCTTTTGTAATAACTGGAAATTTGTGTCGCCCCATGCGTACATAAAAATTACCGAAGTGCGAGGCGGCGTAGCGGATAATGCGATCGGTCTGATTTGGATCCGCGGGCTCGACTACCATCGTATTGAACATTCCGAGAAAAGAACCAGCATCATCTATCGACTGGTGCGTAGGCCCGTCCTCACCAACCGAAAGGCCGCAGTGCGTGGCGACCATTTTTACATTAGTATGATTGATATCATTTACTCGCGCCTGATCCTTTGCACGACTGCTCATAAAAGCGCCAAAGGTAGAGCAAAAAGGAACATAGCCATCAAGCGACAGAGCGCCGGAGCATGACATCATATGCTGTTCCGCTATGCCGCACTCGATGTGTTGCGCAGGTAATTTTTCGTAAACAAATTTTGTCATCACCGAAGCGCGAAGATCCGCCGTGAGAGCGAGTACATTTTTATTGTGCTGTGCCAGATCGAGCAACGCCTTGCCATACGCCGTGCGGCAGTCGGTCATTTCTTCCGTGGTGTAGACAATAGGTGTTCCCTTATTAATCGGAACCGGGCTAAGAGACTGTGGAAAACTTGATTTCTCCGGTCGCCATTTTATTTTTTGCAAAAAATCCTCAATCAAGCCGCGCTCATCATCGGAAATCATCAGACTTTGCAAAATCTTTGCGGCCAGCTCCGGCTCCGCAGCCTTGCCGTGCCATGTCGCCTTGTGCGCCAATCCATCCTCCTCCATACCCGGCACGCCCTTGCCCATTATGGAGTGGCCGACCAGTACAACAGGCTTACCGACCACACCAGAAGCATCACTCAGCGCCTGCCACATCGACTGATAATCATGCGCATCTACATCAATCACATGCCATCCGGCGGCTTCGAAGAGCTTTCTATAATCATTGTCCGTAATGCTATGCAGACTGTCAGACAACTGCACGCGATTGTAATCGACAAATAAAATGTAATTGCCAAGACCGTGCTGTTTGGAAAAATTCATCATCTCATAAACCTGCCCCTCCTGCGCCTCACCGTCGCCAACCAACGCGAACACGCGCTTTGTCCCCTCACGGAGCTTTTCCCCCAATGCAAATCCGGCGGCAACCGAAACACCGATACCAAGCGGCCCTGTGCCGTACCACACGCCCGGAACGGTGCGTGACACGTGCCCTTCATACGGACTTCCTATTTTTCGGAATGTCTCAACGACATCTTTTTTTGGAATATAACCCAGTTCGGCAAGCACGGAATAAACACCGGGCGATATGTGGCCGTTGGAAACCACCACCTTCTCCCCTGTTTGGCTGATGATGAAGCAGTACAAAAGTGCGAGATAGTCGATACATGAAAGAGACCCGCCCGGATGCCCACTCTGCGCATTTGTCGTCATCTCTACTATCGATCGGCGACAGGATTTGGAAAAAGACTTTAGAAAATTTAAGTGTTCTTGGGTAAGCGGCTTGCCTGGTATCGGTAGAGCGTCCATCAGCCTTAACCTTACCTGTTGGAGACCTCACAGGCAAGTGCGGTTATTTTTTTAAAGCTTCGCGGGCCAGTTTTTTACTGAGTTCAACGCCGGGTTGATTAAAAGCATCAACTCCAAAGAACTCCCCGAGAAAGGCGGTCGCGCCCTGAAAGAGCATAAAAAGCGCGCCGAGCGTTTTGGCATCAATATCGTCAACATCGATCACTATATTCGGACGATTACACTGCGTCAGTGCCTCAACCGTACCGGCCATTTCCGCGTGCATCAGCTCCGTAAAAGTAACGCTTCCCGGAATTTGTAATCTTGGTCCCGGATTTTTTAACTTTAAAAAAATAAAAAACTTGTCATTTGGCCCGTCGCTATATAACTGTAGTTGTGAATGCTGATCGGTAACGCCGAGTGCGTTGATCGGCGTGATTCCAACGTTGAGTGTTTTATGTCCCTGTTTTTTTTCTTTACCGGTGGACTCGGCGAGTAACTGACGGAACCAGTCTGAAAAGCGAAATAACCGCTGACTATATGGCATCATGACATTCATAGACTTACCTTTCTGCCATAGCAGATATTGCATTGCGGCCAGTTGAAATGGCATGTTTTTTTCAAAATCCGGCTTTAGAAAATAATCTCTCATCTCACGCGCGCCTTTTAGCAACTCGTCGATATTTATTCCAAGAAGCGCGGCCGGAAGCAAACCGACGGCGGTGAGCACGGAAAACCTGCCGCCGACATCCGGCGGCACGGGGAAAGTTTGAATTTTTTCCGCATTGGCAATTTTTCTCAACTCACCAACTATGGGATCGGTGACAAATACGAAATGTTTCGCGCCCTTGGACTTGAAATACCTGTACTGCGAGAGCGTCTCCACCGTGCCGCCGGACTTACTGATCACAATAAACAGTGTCGTCTCGTAATCCACAGCGTCTTCGACTTCCTGAATAAACGACGGGTCGATGTTGTCGAGCACGTGCATACGAACCGGGTTTTTCGATGAACACAATGCATCGCGCAATGTGAGCGCGCCGAGTGCCGACCCGCCGATACCAAGGACTACGACACTCTTGAATTTTCCGCTTACAGAAGCCGCATATTTCTTAATATTTTCAAGTGCCGAACTGTCGTCAATTACGCGATAAAACCCCTGTTTCCTGTCATGTATTTTTTTCAAATAATCCGGAAGAAAGCCCGCGTGCAGACGAACCTCATGCAACTGAAGCCCGTGCGGCGGCTTCACTTTTTCCAAGTTTGAACTATCGATCTTTATCATCGCTACCATTGTACCATTTCACTGCATCCCTTTCACCTTCTCCCAATCCTCCAGAAATTTCTTTAGCCCAATGTCCGTCAGTGGGTGTTTGATTAATTTCTCCATTACATCGATCGGAACAGTGCATATATCCGCACCCAATTTGGCCGCCTCGACTACGTGACGGGGATGGCGCACGGATGCGACAAGAATCTTTGTTTTGAAATCATAATTGCGATAGATCTTTACGATCTCGGAAGTCAACGCCATGCCATCCTCACCTATATCGTCGAGGCGGCCTATAAAGGGGCTGACCAGAGCGGCGCCTGCTTTTGCAACAAGCAATGCCTGGGGCGCAGAAAAAACGAGCGTCATATTTACGTTCACACCCTCCTGCTTGAGAATATTTAGTGCCTCAATTCCAGCTTCTGTCGTCGGCAGTTTTACAAAAACATTTTTGTGCCACGTGATGTAACGATGCGCCTCCTCTATCATTCCTTTTACATCTGTCGCGACAACCTCAGAGCTGATCGGACCGTCGATAACCTCGGCGATCTCCTTGATACGTTTTTCAAGAGAAACCCCCTCCTTTGCGATAAGAGACGGGTTGGTCGTAACGCCATCAACCACGCCCCACGCGGCGTATTTTTTGATTGCTTCGAGATTGGCCGTATCTAGAAAAAGCTGCATATACAAGCGTATTATACCATAAAATGGTGAATTTCAAAAGGACCACCGGCCGTTTTTCATCGACAGATGGCCTTCTTTTTTTATTTCAATTATTTCTTCTCACACTTGCATGCTAGTCCATGTAGACCAAAGACGATCAAGAACATAGGCCAGAACTTCGCCAACGTGAACACCGGCCATACGCCGAGTGTTCCGAGGAAAAACAGAATGCCGAAAACAAGCATGATGCCAGCCTTACACTTATGGCTATTTGATGAGCAAGAAAAGCACATAGAAAAGGTGGTTAAGAAGCTTTTGCTGATTGTATCATACTGGTTGCTGAATTGCCGTACTACCAGGTCACGACAGTTGCCGTAATCAGCTATTTATGGTAAAATACACTTATGAATGAATCAGTAGTAGCCGGCGTAGAGACTGCTCTTTCGGATGAGGTTCATCTTCACGAAGCTCGCGGAGGAGTGAGGAAGCTACCCATCGTTGGCATGGACAGAGAGGTAGGCTTCATACGAACCAAGGTTGTGAACTTCCCAAGAGCATCCGTTCTTATTCGCGGAGAGACAGGGACAGGTAAGGATCTGCTCGCGCAAGAAATTCACGATGCCACTCATCAGGAACACAAAAAGCCTTTTATTGTCGTTTCCTGCCCAAGCATTACAGCTGACAATCAAGACATAATCCTCTTTGGCCAAAAAAGCGCTGGGTCGGGTAGGACACGGCACAAAGGCATATTCGAACAAGCAGAGGAGGGCACACTTTTTCTTGACGAGGTCGCAGATCTTTCACCGGCGGCACAAGAGAAAATTATGGGCGTCCTCAATAGTGGCTGTGTTCAGCCGTATGGTCTTTCAACGGAGATGGAGATTCCAATTCGCTGTAGAGTTGTTGCCGCTACCAGTAGAGATCTTGATGCTCTTGTACGGGATGGAAAATTTAGAGCGGATTTACTGTCAAAGCTCGGCACAATATCAGTGATCCCGCCACCTCTTCGCAATCGAAAAGCAGAAATACCGGCCCTCGTAAGATTGTTCATTGCGCGACACGGCGCAGATAAAGTTATTCGCGCAGAAGAAGACGTCATCAGAACTCTGGAAGAATATCCTTGGCCCGGAAATGTGCGTGAACTGGAGTCTACAATAGAAGGCGCTTGCGTACTCACTGATACGGAATCAATTCGACTACAAGACCTTCCTGGAAATATTCATGACACAGGGTCGCGTCCTAGGAAAAATGGTTCCGTTGGAAGCATACAAGTTCTCGTGACAGGTGCCATCGAGACAGCCTTAAGTAATGTTAATCTCAGACTGGAGAATGCCCGTAGTGGCGGTGGTGGAGACCTTTTAGAGGCTGCGCGCCGCTCCGTCGAGATGGAATTATTGAAAAAAGCCCTTGCGGAAACAAGAGGTAACAAAACAGCGGCGGCAGAACTTCTTGGCATAACTCTTAGAGCCATTCGCTACAAAATTTATGAATACGGCCTAGCGGGTAGAGATTAGTTAAAAATGACATCAAACGAGTACATACCCATGGCGCACAAACCGGTGATAGTGGAGCCTTTTTCCTGTGGTGGAACATCAATATTTGTCACGCCTTTTGACGGCAACTGTTTCTGATATCTGAGGGATGGGATCACAAGCCACGAGCTACAATCGTACGTACCTTTTGTCTGCATCTCTATGCGTGTCGGAACACCAGCCTGTGCATTTACGACGCGAGGACTGTAGCCACCGAGTGCCTTGACACGGATAATCTGCACACCGTCTTCCACTCTGACCGCATCGACAGCACCAGTCGTATCGCCCGAGCCGCCAAGCAGATATACAAAAGCGACAGTCATTAACGTAGATCCTGCAAGCACGATAATTCCAACCAGTATGTTTTTCATCACGGAAAATTATATATTAAAAAGCGGCCTGATAACACCAAGTCCTGCCATACCGGCCATGAGCGCAAATATTCCCAGACCGATCACGACAACGCCGGCAGTCTTGAAAAACATAGGCGCGTAGCGTGTGTGTGAAAATCGGAATGAGCCAAAAGAAAGCGCCGAAAGCATCGGTAGAGTGCCAAATGCAAACGCGACCATGATGAGGCTACCGCTTGCAAAAGAACCGCTTGCCAGAGCCGCAATCTGCATCGATTGCGTGAAGCCGCATGGAAGAAAAAACGTCCCTATGCCGATAATAAATGGTGCGAACGCGCCTCTCTCTATTCTCATAATACGGTCAAAAATTCCGCGCGGCAAAGTGGTGCGTATTTTTTTTACGCCACGGAATACATCAAGCAGATTGAGTCCGAGTATGATCATTACAAGGGCAACGATAATTCCAAAAATTGCGGTTATGCGATAGTTAATCTCGAACACACCGCCCATAAGACCGAGGACGCCGCCAAGTAGTGCGAATCCAATGAGCCGCCCGAGGTGAAATGAAACAAACGGACGATACGAACGCACATCCTGTGAGATCTTTGCGGATAGAGATAAAACTAATCCACCAACTACAGCGAGACATGTGGAAAGCGAGGCGATAACTCCAATCATGAGCGCTGTCATGTATGTTAATTCACCGTCAAAGCCCAGGTTGAGCACGCCTGACTTTTGCAAAAGAATAAAAAGTACAAGTATCAACAAACCAAGAGGGCCCGCATAGTACAGGGCTTTTGAGTCGTCCTGGACAGCGGGTTTTTCGAGAAAAAGCGCGTAACCATGTTTTTGAAAAAGACTTGTCCACTCTTCGGCCAGAAATTTGGCATCTTCCTCACGGTCCGTACTCACGATGATGTGCTCGTGAACGAGAGATACCTCGACGCCATGCACTCCGCGCTCATCACGAAGTGTATCTTCGATGAGAATTTTGCACGCCTCGCAGTGCGTGCCCTGAACATAAAATTTATGGGTTTTCATATGGCAGAAGCCTAAAATCCTACTCTGCCAGAAGCTGATCTATTATCCCCTGGAAGACGTTAAATGGCTGGGCGCCGGAAACAATGCGTCCATTGATAAAGAAGCCTGGCGTACCATTTACCTTATTGCTGTTACCAACAAGAAGGTCGTTGCGTACCTCGGCCGTCTGCTCACCATTGTCTATACAGCTGGCAAAAGTTGCGGCACTTAAGCCGATCTCACCCGCATAGCGTTTGAACGCATTTTTTGCCGTAGTATCATCACCCTGCCACTCCGTTCCATTTGCAAAAATCTTGTCATGCATCTCCCAGAACTTGCCCTGTACATGAGCGCACTGGGCGGCCTCGGCCGCCTCCTGAGCCTGCTGATGGAAGCCCAATGGATAATCCCGATACACTAAGCGTACCTTACCGGTATCTATGTACTGCGACTTGATTTGAGAAAACGTATCGTTGTAAAAGCTCGCACAAAACGGACACTGGAAGTCGCTGAACTCAACGATGGTAACAGGTGCATCGGCACTGCCGATAACAGGATCGTCCGCCTCTACAAGGTTGTCGGATAGCTCAGCATACTGCTCGTCCGTCAGCACGGGCGCCGGCGGCGTACCCGAATCTGCTACAGATGGGGCGCCGAGGACCGCCGCAGGCGCCTGGTTGGTATTCAAAGCAGGGATTTTTGAGATTGCAAAACCGGCTACCACGCCAATTAGCAAGAGGGTGGATACCATCCATGGATTTACATTGTTTTGTTCCTGCATATGAAAATTTTATTAAAAAAATACGCTCGCTTAAGCATATCACACTGTGGCGTATTACGGCAAAAGTATCCCTGCTGTTTCGTACTTAATTACTATCGAGCCGACGAGTGTGTTGTACCATCCGGTGGCGAGGGACACACCGAGAGCGAGGAGCAGAATAGCTGCGCCAAATTTTACATACTCAAGTTTTGGAGAAAGCTTTCTAGCAAATCCGGTGAACGCATCTATGAATATGGAGCCGACAAGAAATGGCATAACGAAACCCAGTCCGTACACACCCAGTAGCATAATTCCAATGCTCTTGCTGGCCGATGTGAGCGCGAGCGTAATTATCGCGCCGAGAATAGGCCCGTAACATGGCGACCAGCCGACGGAAAAAAGAATACCTATTACAAAAGAACGCAGGTAGCCAAAGCGCGCCAGCCACGCAATGCCGGCGGGTATTGCAAATCGGCGCTCACGAAAGAACATCGAGTTGCCGAGTCCACCAATCATAAAAAGTCCGAACAGGATTATCACCACGCCGCCGATGATTTGGAAAAGCCGCTGGTGAAGCAGAAATATCTGTGAAAAAGAGCCAATTGCAGAACCAACGGCTAAAAATATACCGATAAATCCGGCGGAAAATGCCAGGCTGTGTAAAAATGTCTGTAGACGTCTGCCGCCGACAGATACACCGGCTATATAAGCTATAAATGAAGGAATAATCGGCAGGACACACGGTGTCAAAATAGACAGGAGTCCGGCTGTAAAAGCGGTGATAACACTAGGAATAGGGATCATACGCAAGCTGTTTTTCTTCTTTTCAGGTTATTCTAGCATTAAAATTGACTCCCGGCTAACAATCCACACAGTACCAATGAAGCAGACGGTTCTAAATCAGGCGCATCGTGATCTCGGCGCGCGTATGGTCGAGTTTGGCGGGTGGGATATGCCTGTGCAGTATACGAATCTCATTGAGGAACACCACGCTGTGAGGAAGCGCGCCGGACTTTTTGATGTATCACACATGGGTGAGTTCGAGATAAAAGGAGCCGGGAGTTTTGAGTTGATACAAAAAGTGGTCAGCAAGAATATAGAAAAAATGACCCCCGGTATGATGGTGCTCGGCGTGATGTGTAATGAGCTCGGTGGTATACTCGATGACCTCACTGTTTACAAATTTGCCGACGATCACTACTGGCTTGTGGTAAATGCAGGAACAAAGGACAAAGATCTCGCCTGGATACGCGAGGCACAGCAGATATTTAATATTGTTGATGTGGAGATCAATGATCTCACCGATGATATTGCAAAGCTCGATCTGCAGGGGCCGCTTTCTTTTGAGATTTTAAAAAAACTGCTTTCAAAAGAAGACGGCGAAAAAATAGCGGCACTCACGTTTTATCGCTTTGCAGAGGTCACCATAGATACAGTTCCGGTCGTTATATCACAGAGCGGCTACACCGGAGAGTACGGATTTGAGATCTACATGCCGACCATGCACGCATTAAAAATTTGGAATTTATTAATTGAAAAAGGCCGCCCATGGGGCCTCGTCCCTGCAGGACTCGGCGCACGCGATACTCTACGAACCGAGTGCGCTATGATGCTCTACGGACACGAACTGGACGAAAATATCAGCCCACTCGACTGTGTATACGGCTTCGCAGTATCGTTTGAAAAGGATTTTCTTGGTCGGCAAGGCCTTTTTCAGCAAAAGGATAGAGGCTTAACGAAAAAATTAGTAGGATTCGAGATGATTGATAGACAGATAGCCCGCGGTGGCTACACCGTACATAAGGACGGCCACGAGATCGGCTGGGTCACCTCTGGCACTCCATCACCCACACTGGGGAAAAATATTGGCATGGCCTATGTGAAACCGGAAAACGCAGTAATCGGCGACGAGATAGAGATTAAGGTGCGCGACTCGATGGCAAAAGCGAAAATTGTAAAAATGCCATTTTATAAAAGAAAATAACCTCTTACAAAATATGCCCAATCCATCCGACCGAAAGTACACCAAGGAGCATGAGTGGATTAAGCTAGAAGCTGACGGAACTACCGCGACGTGCGGCATCACCGACCACGCACAGCATTTGTTGACTGACATAGTATTTACAGAGCTACCAAGTGTAGGAAAACCACTAGAGGCCGGTAAGCCCTGTTGCGTTGTCGAGTCCGTGAAGTCGGTTTCTGACGTCTACGCACCTGTCGGCGGCGCTGTTACAGAGGCGAATAAAGCGCTGGAGAGCGCACCTCAAAACATTAACAACGATCCCTATAACACCGGCTGGATTTGGAAGATGCGCATCTCAAACCCTGCCGAACTGAACGTGCTAATGACCGCAGATCAGTACGAAGCGTACATTCAAAACTCGGCTCATTAAAAGCATCCTTACAGCTTGTAAATAAATTTATGGATAAAGATAAATGGAATGAAACTATAGCAGAGCCAACTAGACCAGTTGAAATTCCGGGATCATGGGATGCGACCAGCTTGGAAGTTCACCTCATAGCAGTGCGGTCTGCAATCGCCGAACTTACAAAAGGTGCATTGGCAAAAGCGCTGAGCGGATCGGTGGTTTTTGAACCTGATGATAAAAGGGTTGCAGACATGCCAGTGGTAATATTTTCTAATCTGGAAAAGCTTGCATTTCCTGATGCATATTCCGCAGATATCAGAGAAAAGCCAGACGCACAAGATCTTTTTATCGCCGTATCAGCCGTTGCCTTAAGTCTAAAATTAAATGCATTAGAAAGACAACCTGCCGAGACACTGCCTCCTGTCAATGAGATAGTAGCTCTATTCACAAAACTTCGCATAAGTCTGGAAGCCGCATTAGTGAGCAGAAAATAATAATTTCCATGCCATACGTCCCGCATTCAACACAGGATCAGAAGGAAATGCTCGCCAAGATAGGCGTGACGAGTGTGCGTGAGCTTTTTTCAAATATTCCGGCGGAATTGATGCACGACGAGTTGTTTGATCTGCCGGAAGGCTTGAGTGAACAGGAAACGCGCGATGTGGTTACGGAGCTTTCTGAGAAAAATAAATTGCCACGCATAAGTTTTATGGGAGGTGGCGCATATCGCCACTACATCCCCTCGGTGGTCCCCCACCTCGCCTTCCGCTCAGAATTTTATACCGCATACACACCGTACCAGCCGGAGATTTCTCAGGGCATTTTACAGGCGATATTTGAATATCAGACACTCATGTGCCGTGTGACCGGCATGGAGGTATGCAACGCATCGATGTACGATGGATCGTCAGCCGCCGGAGAGACCTGCATTATGGCCGCAAATATCACAGGACGTAGTGAGATCCTGGTCTCAAAAACCGTTAACCCGCAACACCGCGAGGTGATGCGAACATACTGCAAGGCAAAGGGACTAGTGTATAAGGAGCTGGATTATGGTGACGATGGCCAAACTTCCGCTGAGTCTATTCAGGCGAATCTGAGTGATAAAACTGCAGGTATATTTATTCAAAGCCCCAATTTCTTTGGCTCCGTTGAAGACGTAGCTTCTATTACAAATATCGCGCATACATCAGGTGCACTTTCAATTCAGATTATTGCGGAGGCGATGTCTCTTGGATTACTGAAACCACCCGGCGAGATGGATGTGGATATCGCGATTGGCGACGGACAGAGCTTTGGCGTACCGGTCTCATTCGGCGGACCGTATGTGGGATTCATGACGACAAAAGAAAAATACGTGCGTCAGATCCCCGGTCGTCTGGTTGGCGAGACGGTCGATACGAATGGCAAGCGCGCATTCGTACTCACATTGCAAGCGCGCGAACAGCACATTCGTCGCGAAAAAGCTTCTTCAAACATCTGTACCAATCAGGCTTTGGTCGCGTTGATGACGACGATCTATCTATCATCGGTTGGGAAAAAGCTGAAGGACTTGGCGCTTTTGAACTATGAAAAGGCACATCGCGTTCTGGAGATTTTGCTGGAGAGGCACGGATCTACAAACACTTCCGTCACTTTTGCCGCGCCGAACGGATCCGCGCTCGGGCACGTGCCCGCGGACTCCGTGACCGCAACAAGCACTCCTGTCAAACTCCACCGCCGCTTCCCTCCTCCATGCTTCAATGAATTTGTCCTCGAAATAGACAGGCTGGATGATTTCTACAAGCGCTGTTTGGATAATGGCATCGTCCCCGGCTTGAAACTGGAGCAATTTTATCCGGAGCTAAAAAACTGCCTTCTAGTCTGCGCCACGGAGGTGAACAAGCTGGCGGACGTAGAGGAATTTTCAAAAATCTTGGACAATTAATTACAACTGAATGAAACTCATTTTCGAAAAATCACAGGCGGGACGCGGGACGTATCAGTTGCCCAAAAGTGACTTGGGTCCGCGCGAGTGTAGAATAGATCCAAAACTCTTGCGTGAAAAAATCGACCTGCCGGAGATCGGCGAGGTGGAGGTCGTGCGCCATTATACAAATCTTTCCCGTCGAAGTTTTGGCGTCGACCAGGGCTTTTATCCGCTCGGGTCATGCACGATGAAGTACAACCCAAAGATCAATGAAGACATGGCTAGACTGACTGGTTTTGCGGCGAATCATCCCAATGATCCGCAGGAACTTTCTCAAGGATCTCTGCAACTCATATACGAACTTCAGGATTTTTTAAAAACAATTACCGGCATGCCGGGCGTCACTCTACAACCGGCCGCAGGCGCACATGGAGAGCTCACCGGCGTGATGCTGATGCAGGCGTACTTCCGCGACCGCGGAGATGAAAAACGCCGCACGCTTATCATCCCAGACTCCGCGCACGGCACCAATCCGGCCACGGCAAATATGTGCGGATTTGATGTTGTGCAGGTCGGCTCCGGTCCTGACGGATTCGTAGATTTGAATGATTTGCGCTCAAAGATGAACGACACGGTTGTTGGTATGATGCTTACTATCCCAAATACGCTTGGAATTTTTGATAAAAATATCTTGAAAATTGCAAAAATCGTACACGACGGTGGCGGCCTGCTATACATGGACGGCGCGAATCTGAACGCGATTGTGGGCCAGGTGAAGCCATATGAAATGGGTGTAGATGTGATGCATATCAACCTGCACAAAACATTTTCCACTCCTCACGGTGGAGGCGGGCCGGGCTCCGGTCCAGTTGTTGTAAATGAAAAACTCATGCCGTAACTGCCGCCGCCAATCGTGATACGCGAGCAGGCGCGCTACAGATTTTTCTATGATGTTGAAAAAACAATCGGCCGCGTGCGTGCGTGGATCGGTAACTTTGGCATACTGGTACGGGCGTATACATATATTAGGAGACATGGCGCGCTTGGCATTCGCAGAATTTCCGAGAATGCCGTATTAAATGCAAACTACGTACGCGCATAACTGGAGCCGCGCTACAACCTGCCATACTAGAGTTTCTGCATGCACGAGTGTGTTTTTGACGACAGTATTCAGCAAAAATTCGGTGTTACGACGATTGACATCGCGAAGCGTGTGCTGGATTTTGGCTTCCACGCGCCAACAATCTACTTCCCTCTCATCGTCCACGGCGCTATAATGATCGAACCTACAGAGACGGAGAGCAAGGATACGCTGGATCTTTTTTGCTCGGCGATGATTCAGATAGCAAATGAATCACAGGAAAATCCGGAAAAGGTCAAAACTGCCCCACACACTACGCCGATTCACCGCGTTGACGGTGTGCGCGCCGCGCGAAACCCTGTGCTCCGCCATCGCGTGGCCGCCGGGTGCGAGGATGCATGTTGTTAACTGCATCCATCACCATCCATCCAATAGCTTCTGCTGCACTTGCGCTACTACGGTCAGGAATGTTATCTATTCTCATATGAAAGCGATATATAAGGTGCCGAACGGAAAGCTACTTAAGGTGTCGGCTGAGGCTGATTCAAACAGAATTCTGACGGACGTCAGGATCGCTGGCGATTTTTTCACCTATCCTGAGGAAAATATAGAACTTTTGGAAAAATACCTGGTCGGAACAGGTTGGAATGAGGCTGACTTGACCGCAAAAATTGAGGCTTTTTTAAAGGAAAATCCAACAGAATTTTTTGGGCTGGATGTGCCATCGCTGGTTCAAACGATGCTATCGGCTAAGTAAGAAATTTAACCCACGCAAACTTGCAGTTTAGACTTCTCACCACAGGCTTCAGCTCCGCCGCGATGAACATGGCGATAGACGAGTCCGTCCTGGATCATGTAGCCAGCGGTAACTCTCAACCGACACTGCGCCTATACGGCTGGAACCCACCGGCAGTATCTATCGGATATTTTCAAAGTCTTGAAGACGAGCTCGACCTCTCGGCGTGTGAACGCTTTGGCGTCAACTACGTGCGCCGTGTCACAGGCGGTGGCGCAGTTTTTCATGACAAAGAAATCACCTACTCCATTCACATACCGATGTCGCTCGGACTTGTACCGACAGACATTCTCGAGTCGTACCGCGCTGTTTCAAATGGTGTGATTTTTGGACTTCGCGATTTTGGACTTGATGTGCAGTTTGTGCCATTGAACGACCTCATTTTGAACGGCAAAAAAATCTCCGGCAACGCGCAGACGCGAAAGAAAGGTGTGATTCTACAACACGGCACAATTTTACTCGAGGTTGATGTGGATAAAATGTTTGAGTTACTAAAAGTGCCGGACGAAAAGATGAAAGGAAAAATGATCGAGACGATCAAAGAGCGCGTGACGAGTGTCTCGGCTGTATTACTAGAACGTCATGCAGGTGTCGATTCGACTGAAAATGGCGCGACCGACTTTGAAAATCTTTTCAATAAAACCTACGACGCTTTGAAAAACGGCTTCTGTCAAGCGTTTCCTGGCGTTGAGTTTGTGGATGGCGGGCTATCCGAGAGCGAAAAATCACTTGCGGAAAAACTGGCAGTAGAGAAATACGGGAGTGACGAGTGGAATAGAAAAAGGTAATTACCTATCTGATAAATTTCGCTCCTGAGAGATTTTTTGCGTGGCATTGCAGCCTCTGCTAGATTTTCTATGCAAAATTGATCGTTAAATTAACCAAGCAATTTTTTTGAATAATGGCCAGTCGATCTGCTTTTATTTTCATTCTGCGATGCTAATATGAGTGCATGCTCATATCAGATAAACAGTTATACAAGCTCTGTCAGCGGTACGGCTCACGCGCGTTAAAGTGGCGGAGGAAGTTCATAGGACTTCTTCCTGAGGTCTATCGACGCCACATATATAAGCGGCGTGGGTTTTCTTCCATTTTCGAGTTCGCGGCAAAGCTCAGCGGCATCAGTGAGGAGCAGGTGCGGCGGGTTTTAAATCTTGAGAAGCGTTTTTTTGACAAGCCGGCACTGCACTCACTTCTCGTCAGCGGTCAGGCCAGTGTTAATAAGCTGGCGCGTGTTGCGGGGGTTGCGACTGTGGAAAACGAAGAAGATTGGGCGGGGCGTGTCATTTATTTGTCAAAAACAGCGATAGATGCATTGGTAAAAGATCACAAATTCGAAGACCAAAATGGCTTAAACAAGCCAATATTCAATGGTGAATCTGTGCCCGGGCACATCAATTCTCAACAAAATAACGCAGTTGTCAACGACGACAGTGACGTGCTCAGTTTGAAACTTTCGGGAGATACCATGGCACGTCTTAGGGGGCTTCAGCGTCGCGGCATAGATGTTGATGTGTTAATAAATGAGTTTCTTGATCGGCGCGAGGAAGAAATTGAAAAAGAAAAATCAAAAATAGCGCAAAAACAGGACAACTCAAATTCCAATCGTTACATTCCGACAAAAATCAAAAACGTTGTTTACGCGGAATACGGGAATAAATGCGCCATACCAAATTGTGCTCGTGCATCAGAGGCCATCCATCACACCAATCGCTTTGCGCTGGCGCGAAATCACAATCCATACTTCCTGGCACCGCTGTGCAGGGCTCATCACGAGATCGCACACAGCATCGATCAAAAAGTTTTTGAAAATAAGGGGCCGCCAAAAAATAGTTCGTAAAAATCCTGCCTGTAGGCCGACAGAGCCTCCTTGCCTCAGCTCCCCTTTCCAGCTAGCATATCCGTGGCATGGAAAACAAATTTCACACGATAATAATAGGCGGCGGGCCGGGAGGTGTGCGTGCGGCAATCAAGATAGCGCGCGCAGGTAAAAAGGTAGCGATCGTCAATAACGAACTTGGCGGCGAGTGCCTAAACTGGGGCTGTATACCAACAAAAACACTGCTCTGGGTTGCGGAGCTTTTTGAGCGCGCGAAGCGCGCGAAGCCGGCCGGGCTTGAGGTAGATAATCCGCGGCTTAACTTTGAACAGATGCTTAAGCGAAAAAATCAGGTTGTAAGCATGCTCGGAAAAGGCGTTGAGATGAATCTAATAAAAGCCGGCGTGGAGATCGTGCATGGATTTGGTGAAATCGTTGGCGGAAACGCGGGCGCACAGCCAAGTTGCCTGGTAAAAGTAACTACCGATGCCGGTTCGACGTCTACGTTGGAATCGGAATACCTTGTAATTGCAACCGGATCAGCTCCTGCGATGATTCCAAGCGTCACGCTGTCAGATCACGTGCTAGACAATCGCGGCATACTTGGTTTATCTGAAATACCTAAATCGGTCACCATCGTGGGCGGCGGAGTGATAGGATGTGAGTATGGTAGCCTCTTTGCGGCACTAGGAAGTGAGGTTACTATTATAGAGCACAGCACGCGGCTCCTCATGCAGGAGGACCAGGAGACCTCGGATTTTATACAGAAACTTTTTGCCAGACAAAAAATCACCGTGCTGACGGAAAGCACCGTCAGGACAATAAAAGACTATAACGGCGATGATGCGGTAAGTAGTGGTGGAGCGGAAATTTCTTTCCAAAACAAAGCCGGCGAAGATGTGTCGCTCAAAACCTCTAAAGTTCTTATAGCCGTTGGCAGACAGCCTGTAATACCGCGCAGTAGTATAGTTATCGAAACAAACGGGCGCGGCATAGCAACAAATGAGTACGATCAGTCGAGCGTTGCAAATATATATGCGATAGGTGATGTCGCCGGAAAAGCCTTGCTTGCGTACAGCGCGGAGCTAGAGGGAGACAGGGCAGCGGCGCATATTCTGGGAAAACCAATTGAGACACCACTGGATTATAGCTCTATACCAAATGCTATTTTTTCTGAACCCACTATATCTTCCATAGGTGTAACAGAAAAAACCGCACGCGAAAAATATCCATCGATAACGATAGGAAAAAGCAGTTATGGATCAAACGGCAAAGCCTTAATAATGGGAGATCGTGACGGAATGGTGAAGTTGATTTTTGAAGGAGAAAATAAGCGACTAATAGGGGCGCATATAATTGGAGTAGGAGCACCTGATCTTATTCCATTTTTCTCGCTTGCACTAAACCAAAAGAATACTTTGACTGAGCTTGCAAAAACCATTTTCCCGCACCCTATACTTGCAGAAGTCATCAAGGAGGCCATCGAAAATGCACAGAGTGTATGATACAATGCACACTATGAAAACCTCTTCACGTCTTATCGTACTCCTTGCAATCATTGCCGCACTTTGCGCAGGTATTTTTTACTGGTTCTTTTATAGAACCGCTCAGAACCTGGATACGAGTGATATACAGGTCTCAACCGTTACTACAAACAATAAGAGTACCAAGTCCCTTTCGCATAAAACACCAACGAGTACCACGCTGGACACAGGCGGCGTAAGTGGCCCTGGAGACACCGGAACAGGAACCACAGGGGGGACAAGTGGTGGCGGATCATGTACGCAGGATATGTGGACGTGTGGGAATTGGAGTACCTGTGCAAGCGGAACACAGGCGCGCACATGCTCACTCACAGCCGACTGTGCAGCTGTAAGCAACCAGCAACCAGCAACATCCAGGGCATGTTGTACGCAAGATACATGGACGTGCGGCGACTGGGGTACGTGTAATACAACCGGTACTCAGACGCGCACATGCTCACTCAGCTATGACTGTCCTGGAGTCACCGCAACGCGTCCGGACGAAAGTCAGGTATGTACGTCAGATCTGCTTGGCGACGATCAATCATCAGGCAACTCTAACGATCCTAATAGAGATGACAGCTCTGACGAAAACCTAGACACAGCAAATATCCAGCAACAAATAACTGATTTCCAGGATGACGTCGGAAATGAAACTTTTGACAATAACTATAATGACACGCCTCAGGGAGGTAACACTGACTTTATTACAGATGACTCTGACGGCGATGGACTGGATGATGCAGAGGAAGTTTCTCTCGGCTCTGACCCTCTTGGATTTGATACAGACAGCGACGGTATACCGGATAGTATAGATCCAAATCCGACAGTATCGGACGACATCCGTTCACTAGATGCCAATGGCAATGGTTTGCCGGATGATGTTGACGATAGAGTCGAGGAAACATATCAAATTACAATAACCGACGGCATCCAGGATACTGACGGCGATGGACTCTCCGATACCTACGAGGTAATTATAGGAACTAACCCAACCGTGTCGGATACGGATGGCGATGGCACGTCGGACGGAGAAGAGGTGCTTGATTTTGGATCTGACGCGACGGATGCTTCCAGTGATCCGACTAAGATTGATAGTATATACATAGCAAACCTGCGCGACGGGTACACTATACCAGACCAGGGCGCTACATTTACAGGACCAGCACCTGCCGGCACACCATTGGAGCTAATAGCCATAGATGCTAATGGAAATCGTTTTGTAGTTGGCAGAACGGTTGCGACAGAAAATAACAAATTCATCTTCGTAGTAGTAGATGATCTACCGAAAGGACAGTTTCTGTTTTCAGTTGAGGCAAATAACAAAAAATCTCAAAGTATACTCTTAAGCGTCGAAAAAACAGGGACTGTAGAGCGCAGTGTAAAAACACCGATTGTACAAAAGATAGAAAATAGTGCAGTAACGCCGGATATAGAAGAGATAATTATAGACGCTCTCAAACCAACGGCATCTGGAACGGCAACGCTTGGCGCTCAGGTCATCGGAAACTTCCAGAGCGCACTATTTTCAGCGGCAATTATAGCTGATGCTACAGGAGGTTTGTTCGAAGTCACATCTCCAAAAGAGCTGGCTGTAGGCGATCACGAAGTTACCGTGTATGCAAAGCATCCCGCATCCGGTACTGTAAGCCCTTCCAGGATAGTTGCGTTTACGATAACCGAAGGCGGTCAGGTTATTACGAAAGAGGCAGCCTTCAGTACCGTCGCTGGAAGACAGCAAATGGTTATAGTTCTTGGGGTCGGCGCATTTATTTTATTAGTCGGCGGAGTTGCCACGGTTTTGTACCGCCGTCGCAAAAACACTCAACTTCCAATGGCATAAAGGTCTTAAGAAAGGCAACAAAAAACCGCTTTAAAGTCAGGCGGTTTTTTGTTGTTATGTCAAAAAAATTAAGCAGAACATCACATCGAAAATAAGCAAAGGATTTTTAATGCAAATACATTGTGAACCACAATATATGGGGGTATTGTGGCGTGGTACACACAATATATTGTGTCAGACACGGTTTAAGGAATTTGGCCATCAGACGCCAAAAAAGACCGTTTTCACAACTATATCGGTACATCCTATTTCCTCTCTAACTCTCTCTTTTTATGTCAGTAAAAAACATTACTAAGCGCAATGGTCAGGTTGTCCCCTTTGACCAGATAAAGATCACTAATGCCATTTGGAAAGCCGTACGGGCCATCGGTGGTGATGACGAGGGACTTGCTGAAAAGATAAGCAAGCAGGTGACTACCGTGCTTGAGGTATTTTTCAAAAAAGACAATGAGTATCCGAATGTGGAGCAGATACAGGATCTAGTTGAAAAAATACTGATCGAAAATGGTCACGCCAAAACAGCAAAGGCCTACATACTATATCGCCAGAGACAAACTGACGAGCGCAAGTTACAAGAAGAAATATTGAAGGGCCGTACCAGCAAGCTGCCATTGAGTATCAACTCTCTGCGCGTATTGGCTGGGCGTTATCTAATGCGCGATGAAAATGGCGAGATTGCCGAAAATCCGGAGGAAATGTATGCACGTATAGCTGGCGCGCTTGCCGATGCAGAAAAAAAATACGGCGCGTCCGACACAGAAGTCGCTCAATATCGTGAGTCTTTTTATGAGATTCTTACAAACTTTGAATTTACTCCGGCCGGCCGCTCGCTGGCGAACATCGGTGCGCCGACACGCGTAGTGGCGAATTGTATAGTACTGCACTTTGACGACAGCATGAACAGCATATTCCAGACACTTCACGATGCCGCACTTCTTCAGCAGGCTGGTAGCGGACTTGGTTTTGCATGGCACCTTCTGCGGCCGGCCGGCACCAGAGCCTCCGCCACTCGCGGTATGGCCTCCGGACCTGTTTCGTTCCTGCGCGCCTTCAATGAGGCTTTTGGCGTCATTAAACAACAGGGCCGTCACGGTGCCAATATGGGAGTTATGCGTGTGGATCATCCGGATATTTTGGAGTTTCTTGAGTGCAAGTGGAACGAGGGAGAGCTGGTGAACTTCAATGTTTCCGTGAGTATGACCGATGAGTTTATGCAAAAAGTAAAAAGCCGTGACCAAAGCCCATGGTTGTGTGAGTGGAAAGGTAAGAAAATGAAGCCGCGCCGAGTCATACGCAACAAGCGCGGCGCAGTCGTCGATGCAGTCGAAGAAACCCTCACAGCCCACGAGCTGATGCAAAAAATTATCGGCGCGGCGTGGCGCAATGGTGAACCGGGCGTCCTCTTCCCCG
>JBBTWW010000019.1:0-2792 GCA_038062595.1 Patescibacteria group bacterium
TAGAAAAGGCCGCAGGAGAGCTGGTCAAGCCGGTATTTACGCCGAATGCACGCATGCTGGGTCCAAAGTATGGCGCACAGGTACAGGAGATAATTATGACGGCAAAACGCGGCGAGTTTGAATTACTCGACAATGGAAAAATTCAAATAGGAAAAGTTCTTTTAAACGCAGACGAAGGCACGCTTGGCTTTGTCGGCAAAGAAGGCATGGATGTTGCAAGTGATAACGGAATAGTGGTCGCTCTGGATACGCGCATCACCACGGAACTAAAGGCCGAAGGATTCGTACGGGAGATCATCAGAAACATACAGGAACTTCGCAAAGATGCCGGCTATGAGGTGTCAGACCGGATATATCTCCTTGTCCGTACTACCGATAAGGAGCTCCAGGAGGCAGTAACAATTTTTTCAGAGAGTATAACTCGAGAAACTCTTGCCGTTGAGTTACAGGACTCTGGCAGTTTTGAAGGAGAAAAAGAAGAAACTATGGACCTGGAAGGCAAAGAAGTTCTCATTGCAGTGCGTAAAGCGTAAATATATAATACGCATAACTTATGCTGAAACGCGTTCTACTAGGAGTACTCTTAAATGGTGCCGCCCTCTATGGGCTGGTATATCTGCTCGATGATGTCAATTATAAGGGCGGTATAGCTTTTTTTGTCATTGGCGGAATAGTAATAGGCATATTAAACACGATGGTAAAGCCAATACTCCGTGTCGCAGCTTTCCCGATGATATTTATGACTGCGGGTCTTTTTATGATCGTAATAAATACGATAATACTCTGGCTTACCCGTGAGATTATTGATATCATCAGCTACCGAGACGTCGTGTTTGAAATCAGTGGCATTGTTACCTTCTTTGTTTCTGGTTTCCTCATCGGCATCATCAACTGGATAGAACATTTATTCTTTGGCCATTCTAAATCATGAAAGACTTTCTCATTATCTCCCAGATCGTAATCTCTCTACTACTGATACTCTCCATCCTGTCTCAGGAAAAAGGCGCGGGCCTATCCGCCGCCTTCGGCGGCGGCTCAGAGGTATTCCGCAGTAAGCGCGGCATAGATCGCATCCTACACTGGATTACCGTTGCGCTAGTAGTGCTTTTTATAGTAAATGCGCTCTCATTCTCTTTTTTGAAAGACACTACGGCATCTTTACCGGGCTTATCGATTGAAGACTTGGGTGTGACAGCCACACCAGTCACAGAGTAGTAATCATATCTTGTATGCATCGTTTCAATGCTTCTTTGAAACTGCTGGGAAGGATAATCCACGCTTTTACATTGTGGGAGCGCGTTACCGTGCTTTTGCTTACCGGTGTCGTTCTGGCAAGCACTGCACAGCTGACCGCCGGTATCATAGCGCCACTCACGGGATCGAGCGGCAAGACGCTCTACACCGAGGGCCTGGTGGGCCAGCCCAAACTGCTCAACCCGCTTTTTGCGGACTTCAATGATGTAGATCGCGATATCGGCAGTCTAATATTTTCAGGTCTTGTACTGTACGATCCGGATGTCTCTAACTTCGTGCCGAATCTCGCAGAAAACGTCGAGCGCTCCAAGGACAACAAAACATATACCGTCACGATCCGCCAAAACGCACTGTGGCACGATGGACAGCCTGTCACATCCGATGATGTAATTTTTACATTTTCAGAAGTAATTCAGGATCCCGGATTCAAAAATGCTCCGCTACGTACTGCCTTCAAAGGCATCAGTATAAGCAAAATCGACGAGCGCACGATTTCTTTTACACTGCCGCAGGTTAATTCATTTTTTATCAGCTACCTCACCACTGGTATTATTCCGAAACATATACTCGGAACGGCATCAATCGCAGAAATTGAAAAAAATCCATTCAACAAAAAGCCAATAGGATCTGGGCCGTACCGATACCCGGAGTCGGCTCCGGCGCTATTTGATGGACAGACGCAGTTGACGCTCGAGTCTTTTGAAAATTTCTATGGCGAAAAGCCGAACATTTCCCACGTACGCTTCCTATTTTTTCCTGATGCGGAGACGATGGTAAAAGAGCAGAGCAGTCTGAACGGTATAGCAAAGCTCCGCGGCGGGCTCAAAACCGGCATTCCAGAAGAGCGATTTAAAATGTACACATACAAGTTGCCGCAATTAATGACGGTATTTTTTAATATGGAAAGCCAACGTGTACAAAGTAAACATTTGCGCCAGGCTCTAGTCAAGTCAGTGGATAAAAATACATTGCTGTCAAAAATAGACGATGCCGTGCGGGTGGATCGTATGTATTTTTCTGAGGCACCAGATGAGTGGATACATGTATTTGATGTCGCCGCGGCAAACAAAATTTTAAGCGATCAGGGCTGGAGTATGGGTGATGACGGATTTCGCCACAATAGCAGAGGGGAGACTCTGTCCCTTACTGTGTTGTCGAAACGTTTTACAGAAAACACCCCGCTGGAGGAAGAGACTCAGCTGCTCCTCGCCACTCTGCGCAACTTCTGGCAGGACATAGGTATTCAGATTACCATTCGTCGCGAGACTGGTGATACTTTTTCCGAACTTTTACAGAAACGCGAGTACGACATGTTTGTGACAGGCCAGAGCCTGGGTGATAACTTTGATACTTATGCCTTCTGGCACTCTACCCAGCGCGGCACGTCGGGAGGCCTGAATTTCTCCGAACTTCAGAGCTTCCGCGTCGATAGTGCTATCGAAGATCTACGACTTACATTTGACAGCAAGAAAAAACGGCAGAAAATGGAGTTTCTGGAAGACCTGATAGAGGAGGAGACACCGGCGCTATTCCTATAT
>JBBTWW010000020.1:0-2550 GCA_038062595.1 Patescibacteria group bacterium
GTATCACACGCATCTCCCAGTCCGTCCTCATCCCAGTCCGCCTGATCTCTGTTTGCCACTCCGAGGCAGTTATCTTCCGCATCCGGTGTCAGATCATGATCCACATCCGCCACCGGCGCAGGCATGTATACGCAGGAGTACAGGGCGGTGGTTTGTTGAAAAGGAATTGTCCTTATGAATGACAGACAAGATGCCAGTGTTCTGTCGCCTGTTGCATCATCGACTAGCACTTGCTCTATACAGGAAGGAGTATATTCGAACCTATCCGGATCACTAAGCGTTGGCATTAAAACAGGATTTACCCATCTGTGTGCTGGATCATATACAGACATGTCTGCTTCGTATCTAACTATATCTGCTGGAGATACGTTATCAAACATATCAATGGCTCCTTCTCGTAATTGTTGAACGCTTACAAACGCCTCACCGCGTTCCGGAAATACCGCTATACCAAATTCATTTCTATCTGCCCTATTTATGTCCCTTAAAGGAACTGCTGTGCTCCAAAAATCGGTAGAACTACCGCCCGGTGTATTCTCATCTATTAAAAAAATGTCGGAACTACCCCTCTGCCGTACATCCCTTGTCAATCCAATTGCCAACTTTCCGCCAGGATATTGATTCATTGACCAGACACCACCACTGTTAATATGAAACCATGGTTCACCGTTTCTGGATATAATGCCGCCGTCATCTACAAATGTATTACCACCCTCTGTCACAATTACCTGCTGTCCGTATGGTGTAGTCGGCGGATCCTGCGATTCTATTTCTCCTATGGCTATTCCATCTCCGCTTATTGTTATTGGCGCTTGCAGCTGTAGACTTTCATCATTGCAACTTACGTTTGTGCACTCAATCCACCGTGCTACACCATCAGGACTTAGGGTTATTTCCTTCACAGGCATTTCTCCACTCACACCAGGAAATTCCCTCGGCTCCGGCATATCCTGTGCATAGGCCTGACTTGATGCAAGAGTAGCCGCAACCGCAGCTGCCACAGAACTGACCACCTTTGCAGCTTGATACGCACCAGAAGGAACCCTTTCCTTTTGACGGGCTTCTGCGGGTGAACCTGTAAATCTGTCCGGCTTCACCATAATTATATAGGTTGAGAATACATTTATACCCTTGTATAGGCCAGATTGTCACTGCCATTTTTTTACGGCTTCACGAATAGCAGACTTTATCAATTTTTTAAGAGCATCAAGATTGTTTTTGTCGGCGTTCATAAGCGCCATGATATAGAGGTTTCTTGTTGTTTTCGTTTCAACTCTCAGCTCCATTGGCGGTAAATCGAGATTAAGCAGAATAATATTTATCAACAGACGACCTATGCGCCCATTGTAATCAAGAAAAGGATGTATCCACAAAAAACGATGGTGCGCCCATGCAAGAAGCCCTACGAGTTCCTCAAGAAAAATCATATCATCCAGAGATGGTAAGTATTTTATTCTGGTTTTTAAATCATTCATAAAATCTTTCATTAACTGCGGCACAACGTATGGTTTTGGTGGGACGTGATACGAAACATTTACATCAATAGTGCGAAAAACTCCGCCAAACCGTGGAAATATCCATCCAAATCCTATTTTATGGATCTTTTTAAGAAAGTTTTCAGATAATGATATTTTTCTTTTTTTTCTACATTTCAGGACAAAATCCCACGCACGCTTGATACCCTCAACTTCCAAAGGTATCAGCTGTTGTCTTGGGATTATCCCAAAAGCTGTTTCTTTATAACTCGTTTCGCCTTTACGTTTTTTTATCATTTTCTAAATTTGCGTAAAACATCTGTTACCGTCTTTTGCTGTAATTCGGGATTCTCGGTTTTTGTTGTTCGATATATCATTTTTACTTCAAAATCACGCATATAATCACGTCGATCACGCTGTGTACTGCGCCTGTAGTTTTTAAAGGCTTTTATAATTTCTTTCATTGGCAAATTAAATGTTATTCAATACTATCATAACTTCTCCTTCTGCGTCGTAGTGCGACCGCGGCGGCGATAGTGGCGATGATGGTTTCTGGAGTGGTTCCTGAGTCTGTGGCATTGCAACCCAGGCATGAAGGGTCGTCTGGTTTATTTGGTGTTTCCGTAGGAGGTGGTGGTGTGGTACCTGAGTCGCCTGCAGGGCCGGAGTCGGTTGTCGGCCTGTTCGCGTCTGGTCCGTTGGCGTCCGCGGCAACATGACCGGCATCTTCATCGGGTTGATCGTTGGCATCAGGCGAGCTGTTCGCGTCGGATGAAGCGTCCATACCAGCGTCAGTAACCGGATCGGTGCCACCATCAGCAACTTCACCGGCATCGCCGCCAGCGTCTGTTCCGCCATCGCCGGAACCACCATCAGTTCCAGTCGGCTGCGGTATTGGAAAAGGCTGACTAACACGTACCTCAAAGTTGGTACCAGTGACACCAGTGATATATCCGCCAAAGAGATCATGAACGGTCGTCCACTCCTCACCCTCACCGATGTCAAACTCAACATTCATGGTCCAGTCAAATGTATCACGATCAAACTGTGCTACAGACCCGACTCTGAGTCCTCC
>JBBTWW010000021.1:0-1154 GCA_038062595.1 Patescibacteria group bacterium
TCAAACCTGACGGCCTCATCTGTTCTAATGGCCAGATATTAAAGAAGACCGGAGCCAATGACTGGGATTGCGCGAGTGACTCTACTGGAGGCGCTTCTTCCAACTCTTTAGACTTTGATGAATTTGTTAATACTATGGAACTCGATGCTGATTTAAGAATTAATACTCCAGCAAGCAGAAAGATTGGTATCGGCGCTGCGCCATCCACATATTTTGAAGTCCAAGGCACGGCTAGTGCATCATATCTTCTGACCACCAACACCTTACAAGTCGGGGGACCGACCAGTGTCGCTTACTCAAGATTCGGAACCGATACCACAACCCATCTCGGTACTATCTCCGGAGTCAACGATCTTCTCATCTCCGGGGGTCTTGAGGTAAATGGCAGTACGGCCTTTGATGGGACATTTAATAAATTTTCAGGCAATGTTTCCATATCTGGTGGATTCGAGGTTGGTAATGGCGGTTATGCTTCGGCATCACGATATTATGGTGGAGGGTTAGTTGATTGTGATAGTAATGGTGATCAATTGGAGTGGACGGCCAGCGGATCAAATGCCGGCAAGTTCTCCTGCGGGACTGATCGAGCTTCTTACTATAAAAGAAAAAAAGTTTCCGAGTCTCTTGCCAGTAGCATAGTTCTTCAAAATGATGACCAGCTGAGCTTCCCAGTAGGACAAAATGAAGAATGGGCGGTTAATTTCTATGTGCAGGGCTTTGCAGATAGTAACCAAGATTGGCTTTTTGCGGTTGCCGCTCCACGAAGCGGTCCCTCAGTTTGTTCTATTGGTGTTATCGGCAATGGAACTGTAAGTACGCTTAATACGGGTGATTTAGATTGCGGAGTTTCTAGTGGCGTAGTTCCTAATGACGAAGATCTTGCTTCTGAAAGTTTCGAAATATTTGGTACCGTTATTACAACTACTTTCTCAAACACGGGAAGTATAAGTTTACAATGGGCTCAAGGTGTTAGTAATGCGGCCGCCAACAAAGTTGCAAAAGGAAGCTACCTTCTTGCCTTTAAGATATCCGGAGCCGATTTAGCGGAAATTTATTATACCAAAGATGCCGATGTTAAGCCGGGCACAATAGTAAGCATTGATCCAGATTTATCCGCCGGAGTTAAAAAATCAGCAGGATCATATGACCCCAAT
>JBBTWW010000022.1:0-6606 GCA_038062595.1 Patescibacteria group bacterium
TTCGTACACTTGGACAATCTGACTATAAAATAATATTGCATTCTCATTGGAATAAGGTAAACTGCCCCAAGTATGAAAGTTATATTCACAGATACGGTAAAGGGTGTCGCCTTCAAGGGTGACGTGCGTACTGTAAAACCTGGTCACTTCAGGAACTACCTCTTGCCACAGGGTAAGGCGGTAGTGGCTACACCTCATACGCTGGGCCTATGGAATAAGAAGCGTTCAGAGTTCCTTATGGAAAAAGAGCAGGTCGAGCGCCAGGCCGTGGAGGTCAAAGAGCGCCTTGCGTCTATAGCACTGACTATCGAGAAGAAGGTGACTACGAAGGGTACGTTATATAGCGCGATTACGGAGAAAGATATCGTCGATGCACTTCGCAAGCAGGCGAAGATGGCGATCGACCCTACCAGCATCTCGCTGAAGGAGCAGATCAAGTCTGTCGGCTCGTTTGAAGTTCCCATTCGCCTCGCTTCCAACCTCGAGGGCACCGTTCTGCTCAACGTGGTGGCAAAACCAGAGTGATTTATGCTGATTGGCATTGATTTTGGCGAGTCCAGAACCGGCATAGCAATTACCGACCGATCGGAAGAGATCGTCTTTCCGCGTGCGACTATGATTAGGAAGAGCGACGAAGATCTAATTACAAAAATAAAAAAACTTTGTGATGAAGAAAAGGTAACTGGTGTAGTGCTGGGACTTCCACTAGACGATGATGATAACGAAACAGACCGCTCCCTCCGCGTTCGTTCATTTGGCAAAAAACTGGAGTCATCACTCAGCCTGCCTTTAATGTATCAGGACGAGGCCTACACCACAGAGGAGGGCAGGGAGCTCCTAACCGCGGCAAACAAAGACCTAGACTCTCTCGCCGCCATGCGCATACTCCAGCGTTATCTAAACAGGACGTAGATTATATAAAACCAATGAATGGACAGCCGGGTTCCGTTTGTGATACCATCGATCCCTGTTTCCGTATTTATTTAACTAGTTTTTATGGATTATCGGCGCGTGGAAAAATTGGCCAATGAAGGTTCCGCTTCGGAACTACAAGCAAAATGGGACGGCATGGAAGACCAACTCAAAGAAAAAGGAGGCAATAGCCGTGGTCTTCGCAGAGGAATTCGTGTCGTAAAGATGGCTGTGGCAAGGGCTTTGGACAGGGAGAGGGGAGAAAAAAAGACTGCCGAAACAGCCACGGGAAAAACCGTGAGAACGGAGACCGCCCCAAAAGTCCCGCGAGTGGTTCGCCGAGCTCTTGGTCTATCAGGTGTTATAGACTCGTTGAATGCGCATAAAGTTGGCACCGTTGTTGTCTGGATGCGGGAACCGTTTAATTTTACATATAACGCAACTCAACACCGTGTCCTCTTAGAGGAGCTTTCTCAAAAGGGTATTCATGCTGATGTTCAAGTTGGTACCCACGATAATTTTCCTGATTCAGACATAAGGGGTGTCATTGATCTCTATGATAAGACAATGCAGTGGTTTGTGGTCACCAAGACGGGTCAAATGGAGGCCGCCCCAAATAACCCCGCGAGTGGTTCTTCAAGCTCTGAGCGAGAGTGATCTATCATATACAGTGCGTTCAAGGCCTGTTGGAACAGTTGTTCTCTACGAGAGCGGCCCTTCTCTTGGTGAGAAAGAAGAGAAATCTTTGATTGAATATTACCTCCGTAACGCGGGTATTGATGCCGACATTCAATTTGGCACAAGCGATAAATTCCCAGACCCCGATATACAGTATTTTACGAGTAATAGAGGGCAAACGGCTAAATGGTTTGTCGTCACCAAGAAGAGTGAAGCGAAGATTGCCAAGTAATTTCGCCATCACTCTTAAACCAGGTCATCTGCCTTCGCGCGTACTCTTTGGTGTTTTTGAAAATGAGCGCCTGCGCATCCTTCAGCGCTATCTAAACAAGACGTAGATTATGTAAAACCAGATTGGAAATTTTACCGTGCTTTTTTGTTGTGTTGTATCGGTTGTCACGGTTGTCGTTGTCACGGTTGTCGTAACTTCTTCTGAGCAACCGCACTTTTGACATACCGTTTCATACTTCTTACAGTCAATTGCCGGACAACCACCAACAGCGTCTACTATGGCCTGCGCCTCTGCAGGGCAGTATGTGGTAGCAACCCCGGTCGTGGCAAAAGAAACGGAGTAAAACGTCAGTAATGACAAAATCAGCGACACTAGAATTAAAAATTTTAATTTCATAAATATTACTGTTAATATTTAACTGTCCAAATCTGGCACGCTCCTACGTTTGACGACCGCGATCCGTAGAGTAAACCATCTACATATATGTTTACGTAATACATACCTGGTCCGTCACGCACGGTAGCGTTCCTGTCAAAGTACGTCCAGAATGCTCTTGGTGTTTCGATATCTATCTCTACGTCCCTGGTAGTATCCACAGAATTTATCGATGCTGAGACACCCGCCGGATCGTGACACGTATCCGTCTTCATAGCGCCATAAACCAGAACAGATTTTTTTGTCAAAAATCCGGCAAAAACCGGCCCGCCCTCTCCTCCCGTGGATGTAGTGGTTGATGCAACGGGGGCTACCTTCATGTATATATCAGCGCTGGACGAGTACGCGGTGCCCAGCGATGTCGGCGGTGTATATGTCGCGTTGCATCCTTCTATACTTAGACTTCCTCCAAATTTCCAGCTACTTAGACTCCACCTTATTTTTGCGCCGCTTGCATGCTGTCCGGCATTATTTGCAGTATAAACAGTAAAATTCCTCTGACTGCCACCTATAGACGTATATCCAGGCTCTGAGTTCTCTCCAAACTGCACACTGACCCCATCACTGCCGCTTCCGCACTGTACATCCGCCGACTCTCCAGGACCTATCACGGCTGTCTCAGTCGGCCTTGGCTTCAGGGCATCCACTGCACGAGTGTACGAGGTCATTAAACTTGCTAACAAGATCTTATCATTACTCGACAGATAACCTTTTTTCAAAAATGAATTTAACTTTTCCAAAAGATCATCCTTCGTCGGCGCGCTGGAAGTTATCGTTGTGGTAGTTGTAGTGGTTGTCGATGTCGTATCCGTTGTTTGCGTTGTATCAACGGTTGTCGTGGTATCCGGAACCCCCGGTGTAGTATCTGTCGTCGGTCCAGAGTCCGGAACTCCCGGCGCACCTTGATAATTTTGAAGTGATGCCTGTGAGATTTGTAACATCAAAACCCCTGCCAGCGCAGCTCCAAACGCATAACCCGATAATTTTCCGAAAGCCTTCATTTCTCGCAGTATAACACAACCAAAAGGCAATAAGTGTTTTTTACTTACAGCGCAATTGGTCATATAATGTTAGCATCGGATCTTGAAAAAATTGCGCGGGAGGGCCAGAAGGTTTACGCTGCCATCAGTGAGACATATGAACCGCAACTTAATGGGAAGTTTTTGGCAATAGATATCGACAGCAAGGATGTTTTTTTGGCTGATGATGGGGCAAAGGCAGTAGAGTTAGCCAGGGAAGCCCATCCAGGCAAAGTTTTTTATTTAATCAAAATAGGATTTGAAAGTGCTGAAACTGTGGCACGTTCTTTTTCCGGAAATTGTTAAGTATTTATGATACACGGAGTGTTTGAAATTGGGCATCACGCCAACATCTGTAGTTCCAACAACAATAGCCAATGGCCAAATTGTACAAGTACCTCACGCACTCGCAACTGCCGTAATGGAGAGCACTGTGCAGTACGTTCAGGCCGGTATCTCAAACGGGGCACCATTATTAGGATTAAACTTTCTCACAAAATTCAAATACAGAGCGATAGTTGACTGCAGAAATCATAGACTGCTACTTGATAAACCAGACACAAAGCAGTAGCACATCAAGTTATGGCGTACAACTACCACATATAGGAACCCCTGTGTTAAAGGGGTTTTTGGTGCCAGGGGGCGGAATCGAACCGCCGACCTCGGGCTTATGAGTCCCGCGCTCTAACCAACTGAGCTACCCTGACGCGATCTACATGATTGCTCACAGCATGATCAACCAAAAAACTTCAAATTCTGGTTGCGGGGGATGGATTCGAACCACCGACCTCAAGGTTATGAGCCTTGCGAGCTGCCACTGCTCCACCCCGCGCACAGAGTCTATCTTCTGAATCTCTCCCTGTCAAAGAAAAATATCCACCACTTTTGTAGATTTGTATACGTGTCCCAGCGCCGCTTGCTGTCCTCCGCCTGTTTCTCAACAGCAGAAACAACCACCGTATCGTCTTCAGGCAGAATAATGACCTTTTCCCCGGCGTTTACCAATCCTAGATTTTGCTTTGCTATCTTGTCCCTGTACTGCGGCGATGTGTAGTAGAGGAAGTCATCTCCAAGTCTCTGATTCTCATCCGCAATTTTTTCATTTTCTTTTTCAAACTGCGCGATGTGCTGATCTATCTGATAACTGCGATAGATAGAGCTCATTAGCACATAGAGCATGTAGGAAACGAGTAAAAACTCCAGTAGGAGGATCACTTTTGTTATATTTGATACCGGCCTGATGAGTGACATAGCAGAGTGCATCATAACAAAAACGAAAAAAGTACGCTACAATAGACTTAAGATGAACATCCACTGCATTGGCATAGGCGGAATAGGACTCTCTGGGCTGGCACAGGTGCTGGGTGCGCAGGGGCATCGCGTACAGGGCTCAGATAGGGAAAGCGGAAAGGTATTTCCACTACTGCGTAAGCGCGGGATCAAGGTATATGCGAAACATGACAGTAAACTCGTCGCTCGGGGGGATATTGATCTGGTGATATACTCGCTGGCTATTCCGGGGGACCACCGGGAGGTGAAGGAAGCCAGGAAGCGTAAGATCAGAATATTAAGTTATCCGCAGGCTCTTGGCGAGCTCACGTCTTTGTACAAGACCATCGCCGTTGCAGGAACTCACGGAAAAACCACCACCACCGCAATGCTTGCGAAGATTTTGATCGATGCGGGTGTGGATCCGACAGTAATCGTAGGCAGTACAGTACCGGAGCTGGGTAACTCCAACTGCAGAGTGGGGAAGAGTGATATGCTTGTGGTGGAAGCATGTGAGTATCAGAAAGGATTTTTGAATCTGCATCCTTTTGGAGTTATCCTGACGACCACTGACTACGATCACTTCGATACATATCCGACGCGCGCTTCTTACGTAGCAGTTTTTAAGAAATTTATTAAAAAAATCACTCGTGGCGGATTTCTAATAAAAGGATCGAGTGTGGATGGGAAGATCAAGCTTGGTATTCCTGGAATTCACAATAGGAAAAATGCGACACTCGCACTGCGCGCGGCCGTGAAGCTCGGTGTGCCGCAGAAGAAAGCGCTAAAAAGCCTACTGGAGTATAGAGGAAGTGGTCGCAGGTTTGAGTACAAATACAGTAAGTCAGGCGTGAGATTTTACGACGACTACGCTCATCACCCTACCGAGATACGTGCGACACTCGAGGCCGCGCGTGAGATTTTCCCAAAGAAAAAAATCTGTGTCATATACCAGCCGCATCAATACAGCAGGACACGAAAGATACTAAAGGAGCTGGGGTCCGCCTTCGACAAAGCAGATATGGTGATAGTTCCAAATATTTATGAGGCACGCGACAGTGCGGCGGATAAGAAAGCCGTCTCCGCCCAGGATGTGGTGGCCGAGATCAACAAACACAGAAAACATTCCGCTTTATTTGGCGCCGGACTAGACAATACACGTAAGGGAATAGGTAAGTATTACAAACTCTACGATGTAATTATCACTATGGGAGCGGGGGATGTGTGGAAGGTGCTCTAGCAACTCTATAGCGCCCTCTTCCATGTCGTGCCACCGGAAGAATCTTCCAGAATGATTCCTTTCTTCTGCAGTTGATCGCGGATCTCGTCAGAACGGGCGAAGTTTTTATTTTTCCTGGCCTCGTTTCTCTCACTTATTAACCACTCTATCTCCGTATCAGATTCTTCTTTTGTCACGATCACGCCAAGCACAGAGTCGATCGAGTGGAAAAAACTTACTATCTCTTTTGCCTGCAGTATTGATATGTCGCCATTTTTTAAATCAATGTTAGCCTTTGCTACGAAATCAAAGATAGCTCCAAGCGCCGCAGATATCTCAAAGTCGTTGTCCATCGCCTTTTCAAATTCTAATCGTGCGGTTTTTATAATTGCTGGTAGATCAAAAGGATTCGTGTCGTTGTCCGGCTTTCCATTAGCGATTCTCGCAACCGCGCGATAGCAGTCCTGTACACGCATCAAGCTGTTCTTTGCCTGCTCGAGCAGGTCGTCGGTAAACTCGACCGGCATGCGGTAGTGTGTAGACAGTAGGAAGTAGCGGAGTACGAGCGGATTACACTTTTCCAAAATCTCCTTGATCGTAAAGAAGTTGCCAAGTGACTTGCTCATTTTTTCTTTATTAACCCTGATGTGGCCGTTGTGGAGCCAAAAACGTGCAAACGTCTTACCGGTTGCCGCCTCGCTCTGGGCGATCTCATCCTCGTGGTGCGGGAACTGCAGGTCGATGCCGCCACCGTGAATATCAAAAGTCTCACCCAGTATATCCATACTCATCGCACTGCACTCGATGTGCCACCCTGGACGCCCATCCATGCCATTTGGTCC
>JBBTWW010000023.1:0-1088 GCA_038062595.1 Patescibacteria group bacterium
GGTCAAATTCTTATTGCTCCCCTCACCTTTGAAATCATCTATAAGCTGTTCAGCACGCGGATCATAGTTATCAATCACCTGACAAAAGGACCCGCCATACTGCGGATACATCTCGTCAAAGAGTTCCGAGATCAATATGGCATGTTTATGATTTCGCGCAAAGATGATAGTTTTGCCGGGATGCTGGCCAGTCGCTTCGCGCAGACCATTTTCCATGAGATTGCGGAGAATTGCCCGGTTTGTATCCCTATTGAATATCTGACGGTCAACATCTGTTGCTTCGTAATCAAAGGCTTCCGGGTCTTCGCCATCCTCTTCCAGTTGCTGCCTCTGCTCATCGGTAAGCTGCAAATACTTTATTCCACTGCGGAGAAAGTTGGTCGTGTGGGTATAGACTTCATACGGCACAAGATATTCTTCTTCCACCGCGCGTTCGAGCGGGTAATAGGCAGACGGATGTTTATCTTCACAATCGAAAAGCCGATAGGTGTTTCTTGCAATGAAGTCTACCGGCGTCGCTGTGAGACCGAGCTGGAGACAGTCAAAATATACGAAAAGGTCACGGTACCGGTTATAGATGCTGCGGTGTGATTCATCGGCAATGATCAGATCGAAAAAGCCCACATCAAAGGTCTCGAAGATCCTCATCATTGCTGGATATGTTGATAGGTAAATGCGCTTTGTGCGGTCCTTTGCCGTACCGGCGCGCACAATAGTAAGCGGTTCATTGATGAAATCATTAAAGACATTTTTTGCCTGCTTACGAAGTTCCTTGCGGTCGCAGAGAAAGAGCACCCTTTTCACCCATCCGGCACGAATAAGAAGGTCGACAAGCGCTATGGCAACTCTGGTCTTCCCAGTGCCGGTTGCCTGAACAAGAAGGGCCTTGCGGTACCCATTGCCGAACCTCTCGCAAACACGTTTGATAGCCTCAAGCTGATAAAGGCGGTCGACAATCTCAGAGCGGGGCGAAAGCGTATCAAGCGGCACTTTGGCATTTCGTTGATGCACCAGATATTGGAGGCTGTCTTTCGAATAAAAGCCTTGTATCTGCCGCGGCGGATAATTCTGAGAATCATCCCATATCC
>JBBTWW010000024.1:0-7571 GCA_038062595.1 Patescibacteria group bacterium
GTACTAATTCGCAGAAGACAGGGTGGGATGCGCACTCATTGCGCAGAGGAGAAAGTGAAACCAAAATTGGAAGACTAAGCTGTCCATCTCCATACCCAGATCCATTTTTTGGAATTAGGCGTGCTGCAGTTCACCACTTGAATATTCGTGGAACAGGACTTGAGCCACGAGAAATAGTTGTGGAGACGGCGGATCAGTTTCGCGGTACGGAAGAAAGATCCGGGTTAGTGAGGGTGTATGACGAAGATTCCCTGGATACTGAGTGTGATTTTCCTTTGGGTCCCCGTGATATATTACCGCCACATGTAGGTGAACCGGCCGTATTTAGAGGTACGGTTGATACTATACCAGGGCTTTTTGCCCAGGCGGCGGCCGAAGACCCTGACACTCTGCGTATGCAGTGTGCTCACCTTTTTAGAATACTACTTAGGGCGGCGTATGACGCGAGATCAGGAGACGATATTGCACTTGACTAAGCCAATAAAAGCTCTAAAATAAGCCACCTATGAATCATATGACAAGACAAGGCGGCGTTCCGCCAGATGGCGCAGACGCGATCCCAGATCGCGAGACCCTTGAGGCGCTTACTGTAGGAGTTTTGCTTGAAGCATCTGGTCTATTGAATAATACGAGGCTTGGTGTGTCTGGAGCACCTGATATACCTGAAAATTTTAAGCCACACACATTCAGAAATAAGAATGGTGCTATTATGAGATTTGAAGAATACGCCGATGGTACGCGCTTGGTGCTTTTTGTGAGAGAAGAGGATTTTTTGAGTGGCACGTCCCACCCAGCTGAGCTGTGGGTTTTTATCGACCCACGTTCACCATTGCAGATATCTGATAGAGTATTGCCACCGGAGGTAATGAGCCGCCTTGGTAGTAACGACTTCCAGGCTGTATGCATATCAAATTGCGAGACTAATAATTTAAATCCGGTTAATGAGAATGGAGGTCAGACATTTGGCTTTCACATTGCCGTAAAACATCGAGTTGAAGATGAGTTTTTTGCACTCGACCCACGTGGTCTTGTAGGTGAGGATTCGAGCGGTTTTTCTACTGACGCAGGTCCTAATCTTCCTGATACATCCAGGGCAAGACTTGGCATGCTTCAGGCTGTATCGGAAAAAATTGCCGATTTAAAAAGGACATCGACCGCGATGCAATCCGGCGGTTTTCGTCAAAGTCCATTTGGCCCGGATGCAGTCGCTGGAGCTGTTCATCCGGCACTTCCGTCGGGTGATCCTGCGGATCACGATGATGTCCGTGCCATTGACGCACGAACTGGTAGGGCTATTGATGTTGCGATTGGTACAGCCCTGGCTCCTGTAACTGGGGTACGCCCGCCAAAAAAAGGCAGCCCTGATGGCCGCTAATTAACACAATTGATTTATGGGTGGTATTGAAGGATTTCAGGAAATGTCTCGAGCCGAGTATGTGGCCGCCAGGATGGAGGCGGAGCCAACGAGGGCAAATATTATTGAAGGTGTGCCGGTACTCATGGAGTTAATTGACCGGCTTGCGAAGACTCCAGGGCGTATCTCTGTTGATATACCAGGCACAATGGTGTTGCAGCTTGATGAAGGAGGAGTGGTAGAGTTACGTACTTTTCCGGATCAAAAACTGGCGGATGGGCAGTTGAAATTTGAGTGTAAAATTGTTCGTCCAGTTGGAATTGTTGGATTTGTTGTTTCTCATATAACCAATGAAGCAAAAACAACAGGAGGTACTGGACCTGATGGTCTTCAGGAGGCTGGGTATACAATTGAAATTGGAGTTACCGTCGATGGGTCTAGTACGGAAATTCAAGTGCCATGGAATGGCGTAGTGAAAGAAAGACACCTTGATTCCTCAATGGGCGGGCCAGCCAGTAACGGGATGCGCGCCCGCGAATTCGCAGATGTTTTGAGAGAATTGGAGTTCAATCTGGCGATGTAGTGACTATAAAAATACACCTATGGTCTCGACGTGATAGGTCTGAGGGAACATGTCCACCGGCTGGACTGTTTTTAGCGTATACTTGGCAGACAAGATTTTTGCATCGCGGGCGAAGGTTGTGGGGTTGCACGATACATATATGATTTTTTTTGGATTGAGCTCAATGATTTTTTCGAGTGATTTTGGCGTGATTCCTGCTCTCGGCGGGTCCACCACCACTATGGTTGGTTTCGATATCGACTGATCCGAGTTTACTTCTCCCACGTCCGCACAGAGGAATTCTATGTTCGTGAGGTTGTTGCGTGTCGCATTCTCACGTGCGTTATCTATAGCCCACTTGTTTATCTCTATCCCGTATACCGATTGGCACGTAGCGGCAAAGCACATTCCGATAGTTCCGGTGCCGCAGAAGAGATCGTATACCACGTCGGTTTTTTTCGCTTCTGCAAGCTTCAAGACCTGGCCATACAGCACCTCGGCCTGTTTCGTATTCGTCTGGAAAAAAGCCTGCGGATGAATGTCGAAGTAGAGTGCGACATCCGGTGCGGCCACGCCGGTACCGGTGATATTCAGCTTTTCCGTCAGATATTCTTTGCCAGATATATGATGCTCCGTCTGCCGTGTGGCGTGGCCGCGTGCGATCTCTACGGATGTCCAGTATAGCGAAGTAACGCCGAGCACAGTCGCGTCTTCAAAAAGCTGTACGAGTGACTGAACTTCATCAAATTGTTCATTGCCATTTACAGTTAAATTCACCATTACTTCACCAGTGTTCTTGCCCTCGCGTATCGTCAGGCTTTTCAGGAGGCCGCTTTTTGTGAACGTATTGTATGAAGTGAGTTTTTTGTCCCGTGCCCAATCACGTACGGACTTCAGGATATCCACACTTTTTTCAGACTGCAAAAAACACTCATCGAGTTCAAAAATATCCGCGAAACGCTTTGGCAAGTGCAGTCCGATGCTCAAATTGCCGTCGACTTCTCCGAAGGAATACTCCATTTTATTGCGATAGTACCATGGGTTGCCACACCCGATTATTGGCTTGAAATCAACATTTTTTAATCCACCGATGCGCTCCACGCTGTCACGCACCTGTTTTTCTTTTATCCGCAGTTGATTTTTATAATCGAGATATTGGAATGTGCATCCGCCGCATGTATCAAAATGTTTACATCGCGGTGCGATTCTTAAATCTGAACGTTTTATGAACTCACGCACGCGCCCTTCGGCGTAGTTTTTTTTGATTCTCGTGAGATTAACTATCACTTCATCGCCCGGTATTGTGTCTTCCACGAAAACGACAAACTCTTTTTCACCGTTTTGGATTTTACCGATCCCTGCGCCGCCAAATGCAACTTCGCTGATTGCCACGGACACCGGATTGTTTTTCGTAAGTTGCATGTACGGCAATTATACACATTGGAAAGGGCTTTTGGTGTAAAATATCGCCATGTTCTCTGTCACGTTGATCAACGTTGCCGAAAGCAAGGGTGATAACCTCAAGTCTTTTGAAAGCGAGTACAGGAAGAGACTTGCGGCTTTTTGTAATTTCGTAACAGAAACCGTAAAAGGAAGTGATATCAAAAAAGATGGAGAGGGGATTTTGAAAAAAATAAAAGATGGTGATGCGGTTGTATTATTGGACGAGCGCGGCACGGAGTATACGTCTGTGGGTTTTGCCGATTTTATTTCGAAGGAGAAAGATCACGGGGCGAAGCTGGTATTTATAATCGGTGGGGCTTACGGCGTTTCGGATAGCGTGAAGGCTCGCGCCAACTTCAAGATTGCTCTTTCAAAGATGACCTTTCCGCACCAGTTGGTGAGGGTGTTCTTCTTGGAACAGCTTTATCGCGCCTTTACTATCACTGCAGGTAGAGGGTACCATCACTAGACTACAGGTTAGTTTTGTGGTAAAATGTCTTGAAATTAACATATTCAAATGAAGGTATATTTTTACGGTGCGGCCAGGGAAGTTACAGGTTCCCGCCATCTGGTGGAGGTAAATGGAAAGCGTATTCTTCTTGATTGCGGAATGTTTCAGGGTAGACGCAAGGATGAGTTTGATAAGAACTCAAATTTTCTTTTTGATCCAAAAACAGTAGATGCGGTTATTCTCTCCCACGCTCATATAGATCATAGCGGCAATCTGCCCAGGCTTACCAAGCTCGGATTTGAAGGGTCTATATACTCGACCAGCGCGACGCGCGATCTGTGTAGCTATATGCTGGCTGATAGCGCTTTTATACAGGAACGTGAGTTTGAATATCTTACGAAAAAGAAAAAGAAGAAAGATATCGCGGAGCCGATATACAACAGTGAGGATGTGGAGAAGACTATGGAAAAATTCGTCACGATGGAATATGAAAAAGAACACGAGATTTTTCCAGGCGTGACACTACTCTTACGTGATGCCGGGCACATCCTCGGCTCGTCTACAATTACGTTAAAGATCGCGGATCAGAGCGACGGAGGTAAGTTGAAAACATTGGTATTTACAGGCGATCTTGGTAGAAAAGGCCTACCACTACTTCACGATCCAACCGCTATTACAGAGGCGGATTATCTTATTTCAGAAAGTACGTATGGAAACAGATTTCACAAAAACGTCGCGGACATTGAGGGAAGTCTGAGAAAAGTTGTAGTTGATACTGCGGCAAAGGGTGGAAAGATCATAATCCCGGCCTTTGCGGTGGAGCGCACACAGGAGATAGTGTACTACCTGAATATTTTGTTTCAGAAAAAACTTATCCCGGAGATTCCGATATTCGTGGATAGTCCTTTGGCGGTCAATGTAACAGATATTTTTAAGAACCACCCTGAGTGTCTGGACAAGGCTACGTGGGATGAATTTCTCCACAACCAGAAGAATCCATTTGGTTTTGGCCGCCTTAGGTACATTACGGAAGTGGAGGATTCAAAGGCGCTCAGTGGTCACAACGGGCCGGCAATAATAATATCGGCGGCCGGTATGGCTGAACATGGGCGCATACTGCACCACCTGAAAAATAACGTTGAGGATCCAAAAAACACGATTCTCATAGTTGGATATATGGCGGAGAACACACTTGGTCGTAAGATATTTGATCGCGAAAAAGTTGTGAATATATTTGGCGAGCCGTATCACCTTCGTGCAAATGTTGTAGTTATGGATGCGTTCTCAGCACATGCTGATCGTAGCGATCTCCTGGATTTCATAGCCCATATCAAAGGATTAAAGAAAATATTTCTTGTACACGGCGAAGAGACGCAGGGTCTTACGTTTTGTGATATTCTGAATGAAGAAGGTTACAAAGATGTGTGTGTTCCAAAACTCGGTGAGTCATACGATATATAATTAAGTCATGACGATAAAATCACCTTACATCACCAAGTTGCAGTTCTACTTTCTGATCATTGCGCTATCCAGTGCGGGTGTTTTTCTTGCTCTTGTGATATCACCATTTGCTACGACTCTTCTGCTCTCTATGGTGCTCGTGACAGGGGTGTATCCGCTTTACGCGCGCCTCTGGCGCGCCTTCGGACACCGTAGCCGCCTGTCGGCGGCCGTCATGTCTTTTATCATAGCCGTGCTGTTTAGCGGTCCATTCATACTTTTTATAGTTCTGTTATCACAGGAAGCGGTATCCACATACCACACAGTGGAGCGCGTTCTCACATCTGACGCCATTGATATCAGTCGCGGCATCAAGTGGCTCAATGTTAGATTCGGACTTGAGCAAAGTGATATCACCACGTCGCTTACGCAGGCCGTACAGGGCCTTTCCGGCTTTCTGGTTTCACAGAGCACTACGCTTTTAAAAAGCGCAGCTACATTGATTTTTAACTTCTTCTTACTGTGGTTTTCGATGTTTTTCTTTTTTAAAGATGGCCCTGTTCTTATCGAAACAGCCAAGAAAATGATTCCTCTGCCGCGTCGTTATGAAGATGCAATCTTTGGAAAATTCAAAGAAGTCAGTCTGGCCATGCTCTACGGTATATTTCTGACCGCGCTGGTTCAGGGTGCCCTTGGCGGCCTCGGTCTTGCTGTTTTTGGCGTAAAGAACGCAGTATTCTGGGGTACCGTTATGGGTATTTTCGGTATGCTCCCTGTGGGCGGCACGGCCGTCGTATGGTTCCCGGCGGCTTTGATTCTCTTCTTCAATGGTCAGTATGGCGCTGGCGTCGGTTTACTAATATGGGGTGGTGTTATCGTCGGGCTTGTTGATAATTTCATAAAGCCCATGCTGATTGGCCGTGAGGCAAAAATATATCCACTAGCGACATTACTCGTGGTACTTGGTGGCCTCATGGTGTTTGGCCTAAAAGGGGCAATCCTGGGCCCAATGGTGCTCGTCGTATTCCTCACTCTTATACACACCTACGAGCTGGAGGGGTTAAAGACAGTATAGGAGTTTAGTGTGGCCTTGAGCGCTTGTGTTCGCGCGTTTTTGAAGCTAGACTATTTTTGTGAAAAAAGAACTTCGCAACATGTTGTCGCCTTCGGAGTGCCGCAAAAAGTTGGTACTTGAGGCATTTCCGCGCCGAACTCTGTCATTTTACCGGTATGTTAGGATTGCGGATCCGCAGGCTATGCGTGACCTGTTGTTCCTGGAGTGGTCTGCGCTTGGCGTGCTTGGCCGCATTTACGTCTCGCAGGAGGGTATCAATGCACAGCTCAATGTTCCGGAGTCGAATCTGCAATACTTCATCCAAAACCTCGATTCGCGCACCGAGTTTAAAAATATGCCGATGAAATATGGAGTCGAGGAAGGGGAGTCTTTTATCAAGCTTACTATAAAAGTGAAAAATTTCATTGTGGCGGATGGTTTACCGGCCGGCAGTTATGATATATCCGATGTCGGCACACACCTCACTCCTGACGAATTTGACCGCGCGCTTGAAGAAAAAGACACACTGGTCGTTGACGTCAGAAACCACTACGAGAGCAGAATAGGTCATTTTGAAAAAGCTTTTTTTCCGGATGTTGATACGTTTCGAGAGGCTCTGCCGGCTGTAAAGGAGTATTTGAAGGGCAAAGAAGATAAAAAAGTCCTGCTATATTGCACCGGTGGTATCCGCTGTGAAAAAGCCAGTGCGTACTTGAAGGCAAACGGATTCAAAAATGTGCACCAGCTCTATGGCGGCATCATTAACTACGCGCATGAAACGCGTAACCGTGGTGTCGCACCGCATTTTCTTGGCAAAAATTTTGTTTTTGATGAGCGTATCGGAGAGAGGATTACACCGGATGTTTTATCAAAATGCGATCAGTGTGGAAAATCATGCGACGACTACACCAACTGCAAAAATGCCATTTGCAATCTGCTCTTCATCCAGTGTGCCGACTGCAGGGAGCGTATGAGCAACTGCTGTACCGATGAGTGCAGGTATGTAGCCTCGCTTCCGCAGGAGAAACAGCGTTCACTGCGAAAGGGCCAGCCGTCGCACACTTATGACAGGTTCTTAAGCCGTCAGCGCCCATCCTGCACACTATTTCAATAATCTGTTACAATAGGCTTCGTCGTTATGCGGGTATAGTACAATGGCTAGTACGTCAGCCTTCCAAGCTGAACATGCGGGTTCGATTCCCGCTACCCGCTCCATGATCTGTACCCCAAAAAGTGGACACGTGGTTACTGTTTTCTTTTGTTACAA
>JBBTWW010000025.1:0-7055 GCA_038062595.1 Patescibacteria group bacterium
GGATTACGGCATTGTCGAGATACACATCTATCGCCGCAGGGAGTTCCAGCTCGGACGGCTGTGCGAGCCGGTATGCCTCCAGCTTACCGCTCTCAATGTATTTTTTCTTTGACTCGAAGCACTGCCGCAGTAGTGCCGGTAAGTTTGACTTCATATGGTTACTATATCACCACGATCCCCAATTACTGGAAAAAACCACAGGAAAAGGTTATAAATATATGGGTTCCAGTTGAGGAGAGGTGGCCGAGTGGCTGAAGGCGACGGTTTGCTAAACCGTTATACGGGGTTTACCCCGTATCGAGGGTTCGAATCCCTCCCTCTCCGCCAAAAAATTACGACACATCAAAGTGAGACACGATATTCTCAGTGGTGATACATTCAAAATGAGCCTGTGGGTATGCCGTTCTGAATGAAAGAGGCACCGTGACGGTTTCTTTCCATTTGCACTCATAGCCGAGAATTTCTTTCTGCATGGATTCCACGAAATCTATTTCTGACCCCTGTCGATTTCTCCAGAAATGAATATCGCTCGAACGCGCACTATAGGCACGTTCCTTTATTTTTTCGGCAATGAAAAAATTTTCGAATAGCGCGCCTTTATCAGGTCTTGCATCAAGAGGGTCTGTATTTCCGATGAGGGCGTTTCGTATGCCTACGTCATAAAAATATATTTTATGGCTCTTGTTTATTTCCTTCGTTTTATTCGTATACAACGGCGTTAATCGGAAAATAATAAATGCCTGTTCGAGCAGACTTACATAGTTGTATATAGTATCCCTGCTTACGCCGACTTCTTTCGCAAGCTCGGTGTAAGATATTTCGCTCCCTATGCGCAGGGCGAGAAGTTTTACGAGTTTTTCAAATGCGAATGAGTTGCGTATATCTCCGAATAAAAATAAATCTTTAAACAAATAATCTCCCGCTAATTCTCTTATGAGAGTTGCTTTTTCCGCCCTAGAGACGGCATTCACTATGGCCGGGTACATGCCAAATGTCATATAGGAATCAAGGTCTTTGCTCACCGGTATCTTTCCGTATGCGGCAACGACTTCTTTTATTGATAGTGGATATAAATAAAATTTACGATTTCTTCCCGTCAGAGGTTCATTTAATTTATTGGCTAATTCAAAAGAGGATGAACCGGTAGCGATAACTCGTACGTGCGGCACATTGTCCGCGATGAGCTTGAGGGTAATTCCGATATCTTTTACCCGTTGAGCTTCATCGATGACGACTAATTCATATCCCGATACGAGTTCAGATAGTTCTTTTGCTGACCGGTGCTCAAGTAAGAGAGCATCTTTTGGATCATCTCCCTGCAGGTATAGGGTATGAGAAAACTGGGCTATAATCGCCTTTATCAAAGTGGTTTTCCCAACCTGTCGAGCACCATAGAGTATCAATATAGGTTTCTTCCCTATATTTTCGCAGAGCTGATCAAAAATCGTTCTTCTATAATTCATAGGTATAGTATACAATTTATGTATCTAAAATAGCAAGTATACCTACATATTCTGCTGCGCCACCAACTGGCCGCAGGCGGCGGCGATATCGTCGCCCATGGTGCGGCGCTGTGTGACGTTGATGCCGCGCTCGCGCAGGATGGATTTGAATTTTTTGATACGGTCGTCCTGGCTTCTTTGAAATGATTTGCCTGCCACCGGGTTGTAAGGGATTACATTTATCTTGCTCGAGCCTGTGGTCAGTATGTAGTCCGCCAGCTCCTCCGCGTGCTCTTCCGTGTCGTTGACCTCATTCAAAAGCGTGTATTCATAGGTTATGTAATGTCGCCTGTTGCCGAGAGTTTTTGCATAAAGATTTGACCAGTCCGCCAGTTTATTCAAAAAATCCGGTGCGGTGGTCGGCACTATTTCTTTTCTACGCTCGAGATTCGCGCTGTGCAGTGAGATTGCTATTCTCACATGCGGCCATGTCGGGTCGGTGAGGATTTTTTCCAAAAGAGGAAGAATCCCGACGCTCGATACTGTGATTCGCGTCGGTCCGAGATCCGTTTGCTCCAGCCACGTCGTGACTGCGGATTTGACGTTATCGTAATTTGCAAGCGGCTCTCCCATTCCCATGAATACGACATTGCTTATGCGTTGGGCTAGATCAGGATTTTCTTTCAAAAAGTTTTTCCAAAAACGGTACTGGTCGACAATCTCATCGGAGGTTAGGCTTCGCGTCAGCCCCATTGTTCCCGTTGCACAAAAAGTGCACTTCATCGCACAGCCGATTTGTGACGATACGCAGATTGTCCATTGCTCGCGCTTGTTCGCCATCAATACGGTTTCAAAAAATTTACCGTCGGGAGTTTTTAGCACGGCCTTATAAGTGTCCCCGCGTTGGTTTTTGAACATATGAAAAAGCGTGCTCGAGATCCATGGCACATCCTTTATCAAAGTATCCCGCATTTCCTTTGGCAAGGTAGAGATGTTTTCCCATCCGTTTGCATTCGGTTCGAAGAGCGCCTTCTCAATCTGCTTCAGGCGAAACGCCGGTGCCGACGGGAATAGGGTACTGAATTGTTCTGAACGGGTTATAATTTGGCTCATAAGCAGTGGAATTATAGCAAATCATGGGTTAAGATGCTGGAGCTAGGCATGTGGCTACGCCGAGCTTTCTATCAACTGAGCCGAGCACGGCGAGGCTGCGCAACTAGCGAAGCAAGTGGCTCTGCCACTGCTGGAGCGACGTGAGCTTTCTATCAATAAGGAGGGGTGCGTGAGTGGTTGAAACGGATAGTCTTGAAAACTATTACCCCGCTATGCGGGGTCCAGGGTTCGAATCCCTGCCCCTCCGCCAGATAAATTTGGCGCCACAGAAAAACCTGATATCATAAAAATTATGAACATAGAAAGATCCGAGCTAGGGCGAGTGTCGTATCAAGCGGATGCGACCACCTATCATCCATCTGGAAAATTTAATCTCTTGAGTTTTCTCTATTTACCGATTGCAATACTAATTGTTAGTTTGCTCGGATTTATATATGTATTTATCGTAAATTGGAATCCATTCGTATACATTAACGTGTTAATAAATATCATCTATGGCGGGATCGCAGGAATTGCACTGTGGTCGGTATTGCACAAAGGAAAAGTGAGAAGCAGTGCGGTGAGCTTTGTATTTGGCGCCATACTTATTCTGACAACGATTTATAGTATATGGGTATGGTATGTATATATCATAACCGGCTACACATTATTTACATTTTCTTTAAAAGACATGGCCTTTGTTGCGGCCGAAATGGCGGCATTGGGGCCATGGAAAATAGGAAGTACCGTTATAATCGGCTGGCAGGTGTATGCAGTGTGGGCCGTAGAAGCCGGCCTAATTGCTTGCATGATATTGTTTATCTTAAGAGAATATAAAAGAGACAACATTTTTTGTGAACGCTGTGAAGAATGGGCAACAAAACTGCCGCCAATCACAAACTACGAAGCTCCGGAAAATTCAAATTTAAGAAAAGACGATATTTTAAGATTAAAAGGAGAGCCTCTTTTACATCTTGAGAAAAAAGACAAACCATCTCCGTCTTCAGTCGGTGTGACGCTTTTTCACTGCCTCAAAAAAGAGCACCAATTTTTCTTTGTTTCCGCCACCAGGGAAAAAGGCTTACTTAAAGATAGATTTTCGGTGATACATTTAAAAATCAACGAGGGGTTTTTTGAGAAAATGAGAAACAAATTCATTTAATTTTAAACATACACTGAAATCGTGGTACCGGACCCGTGTATCCTGCCAGATACACCATATGTAGCTATTTATTTAAGTAGGTTATGAAATCGATAATAAATCTTGCGATATTTGTAATAGGGGTTAATGCTGTGATTAGTGGTGCCTCGATGATCAGAGAGAATCCACCTGTTGGCATTATAGTTATGCTCATCGGGTTTGTAGTTATGTACTCCAGATTTTTAAAAAATAAAAAAGGAGAGTACATGATTCCTCCAAAAAAAGGATTTCAGATATTGTTAGAAAAGGAAAAATTAAACTCTGGTAGATCAGTGTTTATTGATGGTGTGCAGATCACTCCACGTACAATCGTAAGGAGGTATGTTCTGTGTATGTCTTTTGTTTTTCTTACAAAACGTTCCTATTCAGATGTATTTTTTTCCAGGGATACCAGTTCCGATGAGAGTAAGCAGAGGATTTTGTGCTTTCTGATGACTATACTGCTTGGGTGGTGGGCTATACCGTTTGGGCCTTTTCTGACCTTACACACTCTCTGGGTAAATCTGACAGGCGGGAAAAAACAAACAGTTATGGAGTTCATTGCAGATATCTCAGCGCCTCCTCCATCTGCGGATCGCGGTCGGCCTTGATGTCTTCTTCCGTAATCTCTATCGTTACATCCGGGACAATGCCTTCTTTGTTGATCGAGCGGCCATCCGGAGTGAGCCAGTGGGCGATTGTGACGCGCAGACTACTGCCGTCCGGGTATGAGTGGATCTCTTGTACGGATCCCTTTCCAAATGTTTTCATGCCGATCACCGCGCCGCGCTCGTGGTCCTGTATCGCGCCGGCGACGATCTCTGAGGCCGATGCGGAGCCCTCGTTGACCAACACGACCAGCGGGATATTGGTCAGACGGTTGAGGCCGGAGGTGTACATGACCTCGTTATCTTTTGCTGATCTCCGTTCTATTCTCACGACTGGGAGATTTTCTTCCAATAGTTCTGAAAGCATGTCGACTGCGATATCAAGATAGCCGCCGCCATTAAATCGCAGGTCTATTATCAGGCCATTCGGATCATCTAGGAGAATTTTGCTTATAGCTTCTTCGAACTCGTTGCTAGTGGTGTCGGAAAACTGGTTGACCGAGATCAGGAAGATGCCATTTTCCTTTTTCTCCATAGTGATACTGTCTATTTCTATCGTGCCGCGGGTGATAGTGACGTCAAAAACTTCCTTGGTTCCCGCGCGGAATATGCTGATCGTGACATCGGTGCCGCCCTCTCCGCGTATCCTGCTCACCGCTTCGTACAGACTCATCTCTGTTGCGTCCTCACCATTGATAGCGACGATCACATCTCCTGTTTTGACACCGGCTTTTTCCGCCGGGGAGTCCTTTAGCGGGGTGACCACCGTGAGCATATCGTCTTTCATCTCAAGCAGGGCTCCTATGCCCTCCAGCTCACCACTGAGGCTTTGTTGGAACTCAGATGTTTCCTCAGGCGTCATGTATACCGTATAAGGATCCTTTACCGCGCCGACAAAGCCCTTTACCGCGCCGTAGATGAGCTCTTTCGTGTCGAGGTCGTCCTCTTCTACATACAGTTCATCAAGGCTTTTCCATACTTTGAGAAGATTTTTGAAATCAAGAGAGGGGAGGGTGTCGCTATCGCCATTTGAGATAATTGAAGAAGAGTCCAGTACGTCATTTCGTTTTTCAAAAAAAATTCCGCCTGCAAAGCTAATGATAAGCAGTACGACTAGAATCCAGATATGTGTCGGGCTATGCCGAAAGCGAATGTTGTACATGGTCTATATTTACGCACACGCCGCTAGACTCGTCAATCGAGAGTACGAGTGCATTAAGTACTGTTGGCCCACTGGCAACCTCGTGTATCGCAGGCATGCCGGTTAGAAAACGGTGAATGATGCCCGGAGGTTCGAGCCCGATGATCGAGTTAATTGGACCGGTAAATCCTACGTCGGAGATGAAACCGGTGCCTTTTGGCAGGATGCGTGCGTCTTTTGTGGCCACGTGGGTGTGCGTGCCCCAGAGGGTGCTGATGCGGCCGTCGAGGTACTGTGCCAGTGCGGCTTTTTCCGACGTGGCCTCCGCGTGGAGGTCGATCAGCGTTATATTCACCTTTTGATCCGCTGTTTCACGTAGTATTCGATCGACACAGTGAAAAGGATTGTCTACATCGTCGTGCATAAAAATCTGTCCGAGCACGTTGATCACGAGTATTTTCACACCGTTTTTTTCTATGACCTGAAAACCCCTGCCGGGAGGGTTGCCTGGATAGTTTGCCGGACGAAGAAGTGGAAAATTCATATCATCCAGATTTGGCAGTTCTTTTTCCTGCTTCCATACATGATTACCTGAGGTAAAGAAATCCACACCCGATGATCGCATCTCATCCACTGTTCTTTTCGTAAACCCTTTACCGTGGCTCATATTCTCGGCATTGGCTATGCAAAAATCAATTGCGTGCGTTTTTCTTAAGTCCGGTAGCAGTTTTTTTACAGTATCTCTCCCCGGGCGGCCGAATATATCTCCAAGTATCAGAAACTTCATGAAGGGATTATACGTTTTTAACGGTGTTTTCACAAAAAATTCACAAATTTTTCATTTTTCCTTCATATTATTTTCATAATTTCTTCATACCGATTTCAGAAAAAGTTTAAAGAAATTTCATGTCAATGTGGTTCACTTGTTGTCTAACCGGTCCTTGTAATACAGGCCATACAGGAGGTCTCCATGAGGAGAAATGCTGATATCCCGAGCGGCGTGGTGCCGTTTTTTGTTCTGCTGGTCGTCATCATCGTGATGGTTTTTTCCGGCGGGTGCGGTGACCATCACGTTGCGGAAGCGGCGGTGATCACCGGACACGATGATGGTGGTGAGGCGCTCGAGCGGAACGGCGACACGGACGGATCGGACGCTACGGGTTCGCTGGCTGACGCTTCACGCGATCACAGTGGACGGATGTGTCACGCCGCTGGTTACGTTCCGGGTGGTGCGGATGGCGGCCCCGCTCCGCGGGGCCGCCAGATGCCTTGCAGCTCTGTGATCAGCGGACAGGTGTTCGATGCCGAGCGCGATGCGCCGCAGGCATTTGTGCTCTATGTCTGGCCGCGCGTCCGTTCATGTGTCGAGTTGGTCCGCGAGAGCGGGTACATCACCCTGTCGCACGATGAAGGAGAGGTGACACGCGACGACGACACGTTCACCTGGTGCGTCCTTCAACCCTCATCGGAGGATGCCGAGATCGCGGTCCTCCTACTGGTCAGGTCGCTCACGCCGCGCTCCACCTTTCGGGTGCAGCTCGTGCAGGAGTGAGCGCCGCGGCCGGTTGCCTGGCCCCGGCCCCCCCCCCGGC
>JBBTWW010000026.1:0-2581 GCA_038062595.1 Patescibacteria group bacterium
TTTAACCCCAACCCACGTGCGAGACCGCGCGCCAGCTGTGCCATTTCGAGAGTGGGGCTGAGGCGATCGCGATAGTGGTCACCAAATGTAGCGACAAAAACCTGTGTCTTACCCGCCAGTCTGCGAAAAGCCTTTGAGTGGATGACGCGATCACGATCACGCTGGAAGCATGTACGGAGCTCATCCTCGCTCTCGGCGAACTCGCGCCCACGTGAATCTCCCGCCCTCACGGCGTACGGCGCCAATGTCGTTTTTTCCCGATTCTCTAGCTGTTTTCTGGTCACCATAGGACATTATTATACACCCTACTGCTATAATAGGGTAAGCTCCTAAGAATTATGCTTATATCAAAACTCATCGCCGACTTCCTGACGCACTGCGAGGTGGAAAAAAATCTCTCGCAAAACACGATACGTCTGTACGGCATGGCGCTGAATAGGTTCATGGATTTTGCCGGAGATATAGCGGCGGAAAATATTGACCTGGAAAAAGTCAGACAATACAGGCTTTATTTAAACAGAACAACAAACGAACAAGGACAGGCTCTCGGGCGCGGAGCGCAAAACACGCACGTCGTGGTCTTGAGAGCTTTTTGCAAATATCTTGTAAAACGTGACATCAAAACCATCGCGCCGGAAAAAATAGAACTGCCAAAAATGGAAAAAAGAACCGTAGACTTCCTGACACGTGAGGAGGTAGAGCGGCTTTTTGCCGAGATGGATACGAGCACAATCCAGGGTCTGCGCGACCGTGCGATATTCGAGACGCTGTACTCCACCGGCCTGCGCGTGAGCGAGCTCGGCGGGTTAAACAAAAATCAGGTAAATCTAAAGAGACGTGAGTTTATGGTCAAGGGTAAGGGCAAAAAGCCGCGTATAGTATTTCTCACCGAGCGCGCCGCCGAGTGGATAGACAAATATCTTACGAAACGTGACGACGCCTTTGACCCGCTCTTTCTCAATCACGGCCGCGGCGGGTCCCTCAATATAATTCTCGGTGAAAAGCGCAGACTCACCACGTACTGGATTGAACAACTGGCAAAAAAATACGCACTGAAAGCGGGTATAGTAAAGCGCGTAAAACCGCATACGCTTCGTCACAGTTTCGCAACGCACTTGCTACAAAACGGCGCGGACATACGCTCCGTACAGGAGATGCTGGGCCACTCATCGATCACCACGACGCAGATCTACACGCACCTCACCAACCCGCGCCTAAGAGAAGTCCACGAAAAGTACCACGTGTAGTTTTACACCTCATCATGAAGGTCAAAACTTGCGGTTAAAAATCAAAGGTGTCACAATCCAAAAGTATGGACGACATAATAGTGGTTTCCACACCATTGGCAAAAAACACCATAAGGGAAATAAGCGAGAGACGCTTTGGCGATATGGTAAAAGCCGTGGTCGACCTGGAGAGATCTATAATGGCTATCGGTGGCGAGCTGCACGCAGACGAAGAGGCGGTCCTTTTGGACTCAGGGTCAAAACAAGAAAATCTTTGGGGTATAAATATTTATCACGCGCTTCCGCGCGACCAGTGGATAGAGTTTGACTCGATGATTAACATACGCCCTGCTAAGGGTAATCGTTCGCGATCTGTACAGGACCAGGCAACCCAGAAAAAAATCGTAATGATTGTAAATAAGCTAATCCTCGACTGATACATGAAATACACACACTCAAATCTTGCGGCAGGACGCTGGCACTCACTATCGATAGCCGAACAACTTGGCAATGTCGGGAGCGAGGTTGAACGTGCGATACGATGGTATGAAAAAAATAACAGGGAATATTTCGAGTCGGCTTTTTTACGCATGCTGGAGCTACTTGATCTTACGATCGGCGATAAGCGCTGGACTGGTAGAAGACGAAGGGAGCTTACGCGCGTAAGGGAGATGATATGCGACAGTTTTGAAAATGGAAACAAAAGCAGTATCCAGCTTTCTCAATGGCCGAAATATTTTATGCCGTTTGCGATACTTGCACGGGCCTCTGTGATATAATCACGGAGTGATCCACATAAAAAATCTTTCAAAACACTTGGGGTTACGAACTCTCTTTGATCGCATTAACCTCGACGTTGCGCCAGGTGAGTTTGTCGTGATTACGGGACCATCGGGTAGCGGCAAGACGACACTTCTAAATCTACTGCTTGGCGAGGTTTTACCAACTTCCGGAACTGTTCACGTGGACGGGAAGAATATACACGAGCTCAATTTTGATGATCTGCAAAAACATCGAACAGAGATCGGCACGGTTTTTCAGGACTACAAACTTTTTCCGCACAAGACTGTTTTTGAAAATGTAGCTTTTCCACTGCATCTGCACGAGTTACCGGAGACCGAGGTAAATGCGCGTGTGGCGGACCTGCTACATGATGTGGATCTTGATAATCATCACCACCACTTCCCTCACGAACTCTCCGGCGGTGAACAGGCGCGCGCCGCGATAGCACGGGCGCTAACACACGAGCCAAAGATAATCCTGGCTGACGAACCGACCGGCAATCTCGACACTGACCACGCGGCGGCTATCGTAAAGCTTTTGTTAAAGGAAAACGCAAAAGGCAAAACAGTCGT
>JBBTWW010000027.1:0-9460 GCA_038062595.1 Patescibacteria group bacterium
CTATGGCATATGCAGACATGTACGGTATGTTCAAAACAATTCGTGATCACAGTTGAAGACGTGGGTTTTTTGAAAAAATTTAACGTCCCTGCTCCGCGCACGTGCACAGACTGCCGTGTTATGCAGATGATGTGTTTTCGCAACGAACGGATTTTTTACCAAAGCTCCTGCGCGTGGTGCAAAAAATCTATGGTTTCCTGTTTCTCCCCGACTTCTCCTTTTACCATTCTCTGCAACACCTGCTGGTGGAGCGACGAGTGTGACGTGTTGAAGTACGGCCGCGATTTTGACTTCACCAGGCCATTTTTTGAACAGTGGTTTGATTTGCTAAAAGTCGTCCCGATGGGCAATGTATTCATAGGTCTGGCGGAAAATGCGGACTACACTAATTACGGCGTTTCAAACAAAAACTGCTACATGGTGACTGCGAGCGACTATAATCAGGATTCTTTTTACGCCGATAACGCGAATGAAAACAAAGATTGTTGCGATATAACTTTTTCAAACAAGTCCGAGTTGCTGTACGAATGTGTGGACTCCGCCGGATCGTATAGTTGCGCATATTCACAAAATCTGAAGAACTGTAACTTTTGTTCATTTTGCGTAGATTGCATAGGATGCTCTGACTGCATCGGCTGCGTTGGACTTCGCAGTGCGCAGTACAGAGTTTTTAATAAACAGTACTCAAAAGAGCAGTATAAAGAGGAGGTTTTGAAATTACGGTTGAATACCACAAGCGGTAGAGAGGCCTTTGCCAAGCGGTTCAAAGAGTTTTTGCTCACTCAGCCCCGCAAGTGTACGAATAATATGAATGTGGAAAACTGCCGCGGAAACTACATAGTAAACTCAAAAAACTGCGTGAATTGTTTCGATATGTACGACTGCGAGGACTGTCGCAATACAATGTTCGGATTTCAGGCAAAAACGGTATATAACTCCTACGGTACGACTTATTCTGAGCTGATGTATCTGGCCGCCGCGTGTGTAAAGACATATAACATGCGATGCTCGGCCGTGGTCTGGCCGGCCACAAGTAATGTGGACTACTCTTTTTTAATCCGCGGCGCAAAAAACTGTTTTGGGTGTATTTCTTTGAAGAAAAATGAGTACTGCATATTGAACAAGCAGTACACAAAAGAAGAGTATGAAAAACTGATACCAAAAATTCTTGAACACATGATGAAGGCTGGCGAGCTAGGTGAGTTTTTTCCAATGAAGTACGCGCCGTGGGCTTATAATGAGACTGTCGCGTATGATTACTACCCAAAATCGCGTGATGAAATTGCAAAGCTTGGCGCACGGTGGGAGGAGAACACGCCGGGGTCTTTTGGTAAAGAAACCAGAGCGACACTGCCTGACACTATCACTGAGGTCTCTTTTGATATCGAGAGGGAGGTCTTCGCGTGCGAGTGTTCCCGGTGCACCGGCTTTCATGACAAAAAATGCGGTAGGAATTTCAAAGTCGTGAAACAGGAGTTTTCTTTTTACAAAAACCAAAACATCCCTCTGCCTCTCATGTGCCCTACTTGCAGATACCGCCAGCGTGTCTTCCTGCGCAACCCGCGAAAACTTTGGGAGCGGCCGTGTGCCGCCTGTGGAGTCTCTTGCGAGACCGTCTACGCCCCCACTCGCCCCGAAAAAGTTTACTGCGAGGCGTGCTATCAAAAAGACCTTGGCTGACCACGCGCGTATTGCTTGTATAGATATGGCTGTTCAAAGCGCTGATGAAAGCCCAATTCGTAGTATTAGGTCTGCCAGTCACTTCTCTAACTCTCAGTGCTTGACGATGGTGTTGTTTCTAAGCCAAATCTATTGGCTAAAATGTGCGCGGTAGACCAAAATCCAGCTATGCCCTCAATACCTAACTCAACGTATAGTCCACGCCGTATTGACGCCACAGATTCCAAATTACTTCCAAGCTCTTCTAGCTTTGCACGTACGGAATCGAAGTTGTCGTTATTTACGCTAATTGGTATGTCTAGGTGGTATCCGGCCTCATTTTTTGTGAGACCCAATAGCATCTCGCCAGTTGCAATGTTCATGCATGTTTTTAAATGATAAGGACTACGTTCGCCTCTCACGCTCGGGTGCCTATATATAGTAAAAGCAATACACGGGTCCTGTTCATTTCCAAGACTCATCTCATCAATATATATATTTCCTAATAGATAGCCGTCTCCCAATTTTGAACGCACCATGTCTCGAAATGCCAGAAAAGACTTAGCACGTGCTTCTATGGCATCTTTTTCCGGAGCAGGTCCTTTTGAAAATAATGTTTCTTTTACAAAATTCCGCGAGTCATCATTGCTTAAATCAAGACACGCCAACACGCGCTTATGTGCTATATCTCTAGCGCCATCTACTGCCGCCTGATATTCATGTCCTCTTGGCTCCTGACTAGGGTCTCTGTCGAATAGCTCGAGAGCCATACGATCTTCAAGCTGGTGTGCAGCCATATCCAAACTCCATGTTGACAAAGCGTTTCCCATACCTTAAGTATAATATATATACGTTATACCGTCAATATGCCAGTGATGGTCCTATCGGCACTCGTCTAGCGTGCCGCGTTCGTGCTGTTTATATAAATACGGCTCTTCAAAATGCGGATCGCCGGAAAATTCTGCGGCGTCCGCCACGAGCTGGGCGAGTGGCGGGTGAGAGCCTAGTCCGTAGTGAGAGACTGTTTCCCACGCTACGCCATCACGAACCACGAGGCAGTTTAATAGATCGTTATCCACTACAAAATATCCGAGGCGACGGCCATTGTCATCGAGCCTGCCGGTTACTTTTCGCACACGTTGCGCGTTACCTATCGCCGTCTCTACATAGACCTTGCCACGCTCGCAATAATTCACATCCGTGTCGGCACCGGTACCATACTGATCCGGCCAGCCAGTACTATCTCCAAAACATGCCTCACACTCGGCGCCATCGACAGCTGAAAAACGGTATGTAGTTGACGCATCGCGAATGGTATCTAAATCGTGGACGACAATTTCGGACGCCTCCATGTCGATGGCGCCACGCTCTTCCAAAAGTGCGTCACTCACCGCGCATGAGAACTGGACTCTCACAGTGTCAACCGTTCCAGCATCAGCCGATAGATGATCATTTTCGACAGGTTCAAAGCGCGCGCCGCGGTCGTATGTGGCTGACCCTTCCGGACCGCAAGATACCAGAGCTGTCGTAACCGCGAGTGTTGAAACCGTTAAACGGTTCATAAGTTGCCGTATTATAGCATGCTCGGGTACCGCCGCAGAGCGGGGCGGGCGCGCGCCCGGAGCTGTTTTGGAAATCGGACAGATTTGACATTGTAATCGTACTAATTTACGATACACCGCTATGGAAAGGCAAAAAACACCGTTGCAGGCTGATCTGCCAGACAAATATCTGGCGCGGTCATACATTGCCGTTCAGACGGCTCTCAGTCCTGCTTTTGAACTTTATCAAGAAATTAGGCGCAGGGTGCGATATGAAGACGATGAGTGTGTGGTGTTGGATGTTGGGTGTGGAACCGGTGATGCAATAGAGGAACTTGCCAGGGTGCTGCCGCATGAACTGGATGATCGCGAGTGCATAAGAAGTCGCATTCGCGCAATCGGAGTTGATATCAATCCGCTACCGTATTTGATTCGTAAATCGACATTTCAAAAAGGCCAAGTGCAGTCTGCCGGACTTCTTTCAGATATACGTGAGGATGATATGTGTGAGTTGGCTACGGTACCAAGCGGATCGGTGGATGTACTGTACTGCGTCGGTGGGCTTCATTATGTTGCAGATCAATTGCGCGCCCTAGAGACCGGATGGCGCGTACTACGCGAACCGCGGGTTGATGAGGAAGGCGGTCAAAGACCAGGTGGGATAATGGTATACGATGGATTGTTTGAATTTTTAACAGAGCCGCATGTTGGCGACATTATAAGCGCTAATGCCGATAACGCGAATCCGTTTTCGTTAAAGGTGAGGATGAGCCAGGCAAATGATTACCTCGTAGAGAGTCAGCTAGTCATTGCAGAAAAAACTGAAGATTGTGAGTTTGTGCGATTTCCATGGCGGCATGTTGGTCACGAAGATATTTTGCCGCGCGTGACGACACCACACCTCAGGCACATGAAAAAGGGAAAATATGTCCGCTAGTAAGTTTTTTCAAAAAAAGTCTTGCATTTTTTTTCTGCGGTATTTAAAATTAGTTCTCGATACGTAGTGATGAAGTGTCACATGGTATCGGACCTTTAAGAATTGGAATGAAATCTTGGTTTCGGAAAAACCTTGTCTGACCTCGTGGATATGTCGATTGCGGCTCTCTGTGCATGTAAAATACGTGCCCGGTGTGTCGCAATTGACGGTAGAAGTTCCGCGTGGGGTGGGTTTTTTTCAAGTGATGTATGTGAATGGTTTCCAGGTTGGAAGGTTAGCAATTCTGTCATAGTTGACAGAAAATCTTTCGAAATTCCGCTTAGCGGAGCTTTAAAGATTGAGGGACTCTCCCTCTAAGCTGATTTCCTATGAAGTTGTTCAAATAACTTCGCAGAGCGAAGTTCGTTCCTGCGGTTACGTGTATCACGAAACTGCAGTCGAGCGGTAGTCCCGTGAAACGGGACTCCAACAACTTCTTTCTCCGACGCGGGTGCCCGCCTCAGGCGGGCTTTCCTACGGCGTCGGTTAGGCCACGCAGGCTTAATAAAAATCTTCTTCACACCGCTCGCTCCGCTCGTCTAAGTAGGCACACTGGGTCTCTAGCCACTCCCGCCTCTCGTGCCGTTATCCGCACACCTATCCGTTTTCTCTCCGTTTCTAAGATTCCATTCCTCGTGTAGCGCGGCCTGACTTTACCGTCCGGGCTTCGTGTTCCTTCCTAAGGGCTTTGGACCGAAGTGACTTCTTTAACTGCTTCGGTCCTTCAACATGCCTTCTTTTATTGTTTCAAGGACCAGCACTGCGCATTTGATGCGTGAGGGACCGAGATCGAGCCCGAGGAGCTCGAGCATGTTTTTTGTTTGCAGGTTTTCGATATCGGTTATTTTTTTTCCTTTTAGCTCGTCGGTCAGCAGTGAGGCGGCGGCGATGGATATGGCGCAACCGTCACCCATAAATGAGGCGTCATGTATGGTGCCATCTCGGTCAATCTGCAAGTAGATGCGGACGTGGTCACCACAGAGTGGGTTGAGACCGCTGTGAGTGATGTCGGCATGGCTGATCTCACGCCGATTTAGCGGATTTTTTGCGAGCTCGATGATGTCTTCGCGGTAGAGAGTCAAGAAAAAGGGTGTTATTTGGCTTTTGCTAAATTTCCTAGAGTGTGTGCAGGCTGTGTAATTTTTTTGCCGTGTGTGCGGTGGAAGATGGCGTGGATTGTTTTGAGAGAGGTTACGAGAGTGTCGATCTCTTCCATAGTGTTATAGGCGGCCAGGCTGATGCGTGCCGTGGCAGGTACTTTCAGCCTCTGCATTAGCGGCATACAGCAGTGGTGCCCGGCGCGGATGGCTATGCCTTTTTCATCCAGTAGTGCCGCGACATCGTGAGCGTGGACGCCGTCGATGTTAAAAGAAATTATTGAACTGCGAAAGTTGATATCGGCCGGCCCGTAAATTTGTATGAATGGCAGTTGCTTGAGTTTGTCCAACGCGTAAGACGTGAGTGACTGTTCGTAGTCATGTATTTTTGAAAGGCCTATGTCACGGATAAAGTCGATGGCTGCCGAGAGGCCAATAGCCTCCGCTATCGGTGGAGTGCCTGCCTCGAGTTTCCACGGGAGAGAGTTCCATGTAGAGCGCTCTGTCATCACCTCGCGTATCATCTCGCCACCGCCAAATACAGGATCCATTTGTTCCAGGAGCTGGCGCTTGCCGTAGAGCACGCCGATCCCGGTGGGGCCGTACATTTTGTGTCCGGCAAATACTATGAAGTCCGGTCCGCCAAGCAGGTCTGCGCGCGCGCCGAGATGGGCGGCCGCCTGGGCGGCGTCGAGGACTACCTTCGCGCGCGCCGCATAGGATTTTTGAATTATGCGCTTGATGGGAGTTACAGTGCCAAGTGCGTTGCTCACGGCGGTGATACAGACCAGCCCGGTCTGTTTGCTTAACATTTTTGTAAACGCATCCTCGTCTATCTGTCCGTCTGGCGTGATGTCAAAAAAGCGTAATTTCAAGCCCTTACGTTTTGCCAGCATCTGCCATGGGACTATGTTGCTGTGATGTTCCAGTATCGATACCAATATCTCCTGTCCGCGCGGTATGAACTGCTCGGCCCAGCCGAGCGCGATTACATTGAGCGCCTCTGTCGCACCGCGTGTGAATATTACCTCGGCAGGATCGGCATTTATAAAACGTGCGACATTTGCACGTGCGGCTTCGTATGCCGTAGTTGCCTTTTCGCTTATCGTGTAGAGCCCGCGATGTATATTGCTCCTGTACTGCTCGTAGTATGAGTTCATCGCGTCGAGTACCACGTGCGGTGTCTGCATCGATGCGGCCGAGTCGAGGTATATGAGAGATTTGTTATTCGCCAGAGTAGGGAATAGCTCGCGCGATAACGGCAAAATTTGATTTGCTGTGTTGTTGTTCATGATGGTGTGGTTACGAGCGCGGACTCAATATATGCAATCAGCGCCTCGCGCGTCTCTTCGTTTGGAATTGTGTCGATAAGTGGCTTGAGGAAGCCTTCCGCGATCATTCGTATGGCCTCTTCTTTTCCTATGCCGCGCGAGGCGGCGTAAAAAAGCTGATCCGCGTCCACGCGTGTCATTGCCGCCGAGTGTCCGGCGCGAACGTCATTTGTCTCTATCTCCAATCCTGGTATCGCCTCTATCTTTGACGTGTCGGAGAGCATGAGTGCATTCTGATGCAGTGTGCCCTCACTGCCTCCTGCGCGTTCCGTCATTCTGATCAGGCCGTTGTACCGTGTGTACGCACGATCCTGCACGATGCCCTTTGATATCAGATGCGCTGTTGTTTCCGGAGCGTCATTGACCGCTGTAACAAAAATAGAACTATGGTCATCTCCTGTTTGAAAAAATATAGTTCTATGTTCAACGCTTGCACCGCGTCCGGCTAGTACTATCTCTGTCGTACACTTTTTCTTACCGGGGCAAAAAACGATCTGCCACATATTCAGTCGCGCATCTTCCTCCACTATTACGCGATGGTTGTTCTCAAGATCGATGCTGTCGCCCGCAAAAAGATGTATCAGGTCACGTGTCGTTCCAGCCGGTATGCGCAGTTCTGCAGTATCGATTGTTGTATTCATTTTAAAACGTGATTATCCTATTGCGCCCTCCATCTCGAGCTCTATTAATTTATTCATCTCGACGGCGTACTCGAGCGGGAGCTCTTTTACGATCGGCTCGATAAATCCATTTACCACCATCGCGATGGCCTGATCCTCGGAAAGCCCGCGGCTCATCAGATAAAAAAGCTGTTCCTCGCCGATCTTGCCGACAGTCGCCTCATGTCCGATCGAGACATCGTTTTCGTGGATCTGCATGTCGGGTATGGTGTTCGAACGCGACTTCTCGTCCAGTATCAGCGCGTCACAGCGTATCTGTGATTTTGCGCCTTTGGCGCCTTTTAAAATTTTTAAAAGTCCGCGGTACACGGAGATACCGCCGCCCTTGCTGATAGACTTCATGAGGACGGTCGAGCTGGTGTCTGGCGCGGCATGTATGACCTTTGCGCCTGTATCCTGAACCTGCCCGGCATTTGCAAAAGCTATTCCGAGGTGATCCGCCCTACTGCCGCGCCCGCGCAAAATACTGCACGGATACAGCATGGTGCCACAGCTTCCCATATTGCCACCGACCCACTCTATGATGCCGTCTTCGTCTACGATCCCGCGTTTCGTGTTCAGATTGTACGTATCTTTGCTCCAGTTCTCCACGCTGGAGTAGCGGAAGCGCGCGCCTTTTTTTACAAAAATCTCCACACACCCGGCGTGCAGTGCGCGCTTACCATATTTTGGTGCGCTGCATCCCTCGATGTAGTGTCCCTGCGCACCTTCGTCTATCACCATCAGTGTATGCTCAAACTGGCCCATAGAGGGGGCGTTCATACGGAAGTACGCTTGTAGCGGCGCAGAGATTTTTACGCCTTTTGGAATGTAAAGAAAAGTACCGCCGCTCCATACAGCGCCATGCAGTGCGGCAAACTTGTGATCGTGTAGAGGTACACAGCGCATAAAGTACTGGCGCACTAGATCTTCGTGTTGCTGTAGGGCAACATCCATATCCTCAAATATCACACCAAGCGAACTCCACTCTTCCTTTAGCGAGTGGTAAATTACTTCACTTTCGTATTGTGCGCCGACACCTGCCAGTACTTTTTTTTCTGCTTCTGGAATTCCAAGGCGCTCAAATGTTCTCTTAATATCCGCAGGCACCTCGTCCCAACTGGTTCTATTTTTTACATCACTCGGTCTCGCGTAGTACAGGATCTCGTCAAAGTTGAGTCCGGAGAGATCAATGCCCCACGTGGGAAGTGGAATTTTATAAAAAGTTTCAAGCGACTTGAGCCGGTGCAGGAGCATCCATTTCGGCTCTCCCTTGTCGCTGGATATGCGGCGAATCAGCTCTTCTGAAAGCCCTTTTTTTACCCCATCGGTGTACGAGTACTGATTGCCGTCGTCAAAGACGTTTCTATTTAGCTTCGCTATGTAGTCGAGTGTCTGTGCTTGTGACATTGTCTCTAGTTATTAATCGGTAATTTTTTTAAACCATCTGCTTCATTTTCGTCGAGGCCGACTTCCTGACGGACCCAGTCGTAGCCGTCTTTTTCCAGCCGCTCTGCGAGCTCCTTTCCTCCAGATTTTACGATCCTGCCGTCCATCATCACGTGAACAAAATCCGGCGTGATGTAGTGCAGTATGCGCTGGTAGTGCGTGATCAGCACCGTGCCGCGATTTGAATTGTGTGTTTTTTTGATGCCTTCAGAAACTATTCTCAGCGCATCGACGTCGAGGCCGGAGTCGGTCTCGTCCAGTATGGCGATTTTTGGATCCAGTAAGGTCATCTGCAGTATCTCCGCCTTCTTTTTTTCTCCGCCGGAAAATCCATCATTGATGTAACGCTCCATGAACTCAGGTTTTAGCGACACTTCCTTCATTTTTTCTCTTAGGAGGCGGCGAAACTGTACGGGATTCAGTTTTTCCTCACCGCGCGCGGCGCGGACGGTGTTGTACGATGTGCGTAGAAAATTTGACAGTGTGATTCCCGGAATCTCTTTTGGATACTGGAACGCCAGAAATATCCCGCGCCGCGCGCGTAGATCCGCGCCTAGCGATGAAATATTCTCACCATCGAGCAGGATCTCACCACCAGTGTGTTCATATGCCGGATGGCCCATTATTACGTGAGAGAGAGTGCTCTTTCCCGAGCCGTTCGGCCCCATGATCGCGTGAATCTCACCCTGCTTAATATCGAGCGACAGCCCATTCAGAATTTGTTTTCCATTGATGCCGGCATTTAATC
>JBBTWW010000028.1:0-3463 GCA_038062595.1 Patescibacteria group bacterium
GTACATACTCTTCAGGCAAGTCCTTTATATGCCCGGAACTATTCATGTCAAATTTTTCACCATCATTTGTATCAAACCCTATTGCATCCTTTACTGCACGCGCGATACCGGAATATGTTTGGACCACCTGCGCATGCATCTCTGCATTTCTAAGTAAATGCCCGGCCTCTGCGTTACCGTACGCAATGTGATAAAAACGCTGGTCGTCCATTTGTACGGTTTGTAAAAATCCATGCACAACCAAAAAATCGAGCACGGCAGACAGATATCTTGGCTCGGCAAGACTGTCTGTCTTAACAATATCCGGGACGGACACTAGCTCATTTTTCAGCAACCTGTCTGTCAGGGCCATCTCGTCCAATAAGGCCAGCGCCGCCGTCACAAACGGCGGCGTCACAACATCATAACCACCTGATTTTTCTATACTAGAAACCTCTGCCATACGTGAACAATAACGGCAATCGCCTAATTCGTCAATATCGCTATTTAGCGGTAATCTAGGCACCAATATACTCCTGAACTACACCAACGCTGGCGGTAAATTTCTTGCGCTCATCTGAATCAAGCGGAATCTCCAATGCGCGCACTATCCCACGGCGACCAAGTACACACGGCACGCTCAAAGCCACGTCAGAGTGGCCATAATAATCTTTCAACTCGGTCGACAGCATGAACACCTGATTGGTATCGGCAAAAATATTTCTAACAATCTCCATAACCGCGGTCGCAATGGAGTAACAAGTGAAACCGAGGTCATTGATAATACGATACGCGGCATTTTTTGTATCTTCATAACACTGCTCCGCAACTTTTTTTGAAAAACCATCGAACTCAAATAACGGCTTACCTATAACATTTGCGGAACTCCACACGGGAAATGACGAGTCGCCGTGCTCGCCGAGTATATATGCATCGATACTTCGCGGATGAATTTTTAATTTTTCTGAAAGATGAAATTGCAGTCTGGCGGTATCAAGTATAGTTCCGCTGCCAAAAACACGGCCGGACGGGAATCCTGCGAGGCGGATTGCTTCGTACGTGAGAACATCCACCGGGTTGGTAACGACGAGCAGTATGGCATCAGGAGCCGCTTTTGCAATTTGCGGAATGATTTCTTTAAAAATCTTTTTGTTGGCAACGGCGAGATCCAGACGTGACTCGCCCGGATTCTGACGCTTACCGGCTGTGATAATAACTATGTCCGAACCGGCACATGCGGCAAAATCGGTATTGGCCAGGAGCTTCACGAAAGAAGTGAACGGAAGCGAGTGCTCGAGATCCATAGAGAGGCCCTCTGCCTTGCTGGCGTCTAGATCGATCAGAGTGAGATCGGTCGCCGTGCCATCGAGCAGGAGCGAGTACGCGATAGTAGCGCCGACATTGCCACACCCGATCACAGAAATTTTGAACGCGTTCTTCATACACGCTTATACTACCCCCTTTGCGTTGGCGTGCAAGCGCGCTATAGTCGGCATATGAAAAAGAAAAAACTCCGAGGTGAAGAAGCTTTTCGTGAGTACTATCGCACGTTTTTTACTAGTGATGATGAGTTTGAAAAATTCTTGGACGCATTGCGCACACCGTCAAAACCGGTTTTAAGATTTTCGCCGAGAGATGACGATGCACTACATAAGCTATGGAGTGACAGAGGGCTAACATGGGGAAAACACCCTATGTATGAATATGCCGTTTTGTGGCCGCATGAAGCGAATATTGGCGAAATACTTCCGGGGTACGAAGAAAAAATGCTGTATCCGATGAATGCGTCTTCTCTTCTGCCTGTACTTGCGCTTGACGTAAAGAATGGAGATAGAGTGCTCGACGCGTGCGCGGCGCCGGGAGGGAAAGCGCTTGTGATAAACGATATACTTGGCGGTTCGGGTAAGTTAATAGCAAATGATCGTTCGAGCGCACGCGCTTCACGAATGCGAAATATATTTGAAGAATACGGCGCACGTAATATTGAAATGTGGAACGTACCTGCGGAAACGCTGTTTCGGAAATATCCTGATTTTTTTGACAAAATCCTGCTGGACGCGCCGTGCAGTTCGGAAAAACACGTAATCCAAAGTCCAAAGCACTTGGCTGAGTGGTCACACGGCCGCATACGCGCACTGAAGCAACAACAACTGAGCCTCCTGTGCGGCCTATTTCGCGCTTTAAAAACCGGCGGCCGCCTCGTCTACGCCACCTGCGCTGTGACTCGTGAAGAAAACGAGGACGTCATTGAAAAATGCTTAAAAAAAACCGGCGGCCGACTTATCGAAACATACAGACAAGCGCCTGATCCGACACTTAATCTGGACCCTATGTTTTACGCTATACTCGAAAAAACCAACTAAACCTAAATATGATATCCTTAAGCTCGATGAAAAAATATTTTTTGGCGTTGATTATCGTCCTTATATCCCTGCCTTCAATGGCCTCCGGCGATAACGTGTCAGGTGAAAAAATAATGCGCGGCACCGTAGAGACAGTACTTGAGGAAGGGACCTCAACGAACGGCATCGAGCCAACCCAATATCAGATACTGGAAGTTGAGATAAAAGACGTCGAGAGCGGCGGCTCCGAAACTGTGCGGATAAATCATGGAGTGATATTTCCGATCACAGATGCGCAAAAGGTAACACAGGGCGATGCCGTCGTGGTGAGCCGCGTAGAGAGCGATGACGGTATTCAGTACTTCATAATCGACTCGTACCGCTTGCCTGCCCTGCTCTTGCTGTTTGGTTTTTTCTTTGTTGTCACAATTATGGTTGCCGGCAAGCGTGGCGTTACATCTCTGCTGGGCCTCGCGTTCAGCATAGGAGCAATTGGAGTATTCATCGTGCCACAAATTATAGACGGCAAAAATCCCTTTGTAATAAGCATAATCGGTGCAGGTATTATTGCAGTGGCATCGCTGTATCTTGCCCACGGATTTAATGCTCGGACTACTGTCGCTCTCGCCGGCACGCTCATCAGCCTTTTTATCGCAGCGGTTTTTTCTATAATTTTTTCCTCCATAGGAAAAGTAATCGGCATGGGAAATGAAGACGCGTTCTTCCTGGAGCAGTTCGGCCCGATTGACCCCTCGAATCTACGCGGACTTCTGCTCGGCGGGATTATCATAGGTACGCTTGGCGTACTCGACGACATCACAGTAAGCCAGTCAGCCGCGGTGTACGAGCTAAAAAAAGCAAACTCATCTCTGTCATTTGGAAAACTTTATTCACACGGCATGGCGATCGGTCGTGAGCACATCGCATCGCTGGTCAACACTCTCGCCCTCGCGTACGCCGGTGCCGCACTGCCGCTTTTTATAATTTTTGGACTGAATGCTGACGCTCCTTTTTGGCTTGCGTTAAACAACCAAGCTATTGCGGAAGAGGTGGTACGCACGCTGGTGGGCAGTCTATCACTCGTGCTCGCGGTACCAATTACTACACTGCTCGCAAGTTGGCATGCTACGCGTGGCGTACTC
>JBBTWW010000029.1:0-17356 GCA_038062595.1 Patescibacteria group bacterium
CCATCTGATTAGATTTTTCAGATGGGCGGTAAAAGATCGTATTGTGTATCTATACAAGACTACTACCAGGGGTTGTCTCTAAAAGTCGCCTTGATTGGGTTTTTGCATATATACCGCTTCGTCACCGCGATTCATTGGATTGTATCTATCCCTCATTTGCTATTGAATCATGCAAGATCAATTGCATGATTCAATGACGCTCATTCGGGATGATACAAATCCCAACGAACGCGAGTTCCTCAGGCGGTATATATGCAAAAACCCCTTATGAAGAAGCGATTCCTGGCTTCAGTAAGCCAATAACTCAAATTTTGCGTTTATAGAGGTTTTCGACGAAAAGGTGAGCCATACACCATCCGGAACGGCAAATCAGTAGTCGACCGCGACAGAATTTTCATATTCTGCGATTTTCGACTTAAGTTCAGGATGATCTTTTAAGGTCGGATCTTTTTCAATAATTTTTTCTGCAACTGCACGTGATTCTTTTATTAATTTTACATCACCAAAAGTTGCCATATGTAGATCCGGAATGCCACTTTGGCGAACACCATAAACCTCACCGGGACCGCGCATCTGCAGATCGATTTCCGCAAGCTGGAAGCCGCTAGAGTGCTTGACCAGAGAGGCGAGTCGTTTAGTAGCGTCTTCTGACGTTGAAGTAGGGAAGAGGAAGCAGTACGACTGGTGCTCTCCCCTGCCTACACGCCCGCGAAACTGATGTAGCTGTGAGAGCCCAAATCGCTCAGAGCCTTCGATAATTATTATCGTTGCATTTGGCACATCGATACCGACCTCCACTACTGCGGTCGATACCAAGATGTCTATATCCCCTTTTGAAAAACCTTCCATCACTTCATCTTTTTCACTTTGCTTTAGTCTGCCGTGTAGCAGTCCGAGTCGAAACTGCGGAAAAATTTCAGACTTCAGTCTATCGAACTCTTCGGTGGCGGCTTTTACTTCGAGTACTTCTGAGTCGTTAATAAGCGGACATATAACAAACACCTGCCTGCCCTTTTGTATTTGATCTTCAACCCATCGATACGCGTCTATACGTTTGCTCTCCGGCACTACGCGCGTGATGATCTCCTGCCTGCCCGGCGGCATTTCGTCTATGATCGACAGATCCTGATCGCCATATATCGTTAGCGCCAGAGTTCGCGGTATCGGCGTTGCGGAAAGGCTGAGCAAATGAGGCGCGCCATATGATTTTAATATCTCGCGCTGTTTCACGCCAAATCGGTGTTGCTCATCTATTACGGCGATACCAAGTTTCTTGAAGCCAACATTTTCCTGTATCAGCGCGTGTGTACCGATTACTATATCAACTGTTCCGGTTTTCATTTGATTCAAAATATCTTTCTTTGCCGACTGGGGTGTGGAGCCGGCTATGAACTGTATGTTGATCCCGCCATGCGTGCGTTGCAGAATTTTCATAAATGTATGATAGTGCTGGCGTGCGAGTACCTCTGTCGGTGCCATCACTGCGCCCTGGTAGCCGTTTGCCACGGCGTTGAGCAGAGCGATCGCCGCTACCACGGTCTTGCCGGAGCCCACATCGCCCTCTACCAGCCTGGACATCGGATACGATTTTTCCATGTCGTTTAGTATTTCCTTGACTACTCTTTCTTGTGCTTTTGTCAGGTTAAAAGGCAGTTTTTGAACAAATTTTTTGATCACCTCATTTGAGGCAGGCATAGACAGGTTTTTTTCATGTGCGGCGTTGCGCCACTGCCACTTACGTGACAGGGCCGCGAGCTGAAGAAGGAATAGCTCGTCAAATGCCAGCCTGCGGCGCGCGGCATTCAGCGTATCCTCATCTTTTGGAAAATGCACATTCGCAATTGCAGTTGAGTAGTCTATGAGATTTCCTGCTTTTTTTATTTCTTCCGGCAAAAAGTCTTTAAACAACGGAGTGTACGCGAGGAGTGGGTGTAGTTTTTCACGAATCCACTTTGAAGATATACGTCCACGCGCTCCCCTGTCCGTCGCCTCGCCGAGGTCGGTCTCGTGATACACAGGCACTATGCGCACGGCGTGTACCAGCTCTTTTTTTGGCGTCTCGTAGCCCGGGCTCATCATGCTGATCACTCCCCTATCAAACTTTATCTTTCCTATTAAAATTATATCATCGCCCGGCCGAAACATTCGCGTGAGATGCGCTTGATTGAACCACAGCACCGGCATGTCACCGGTCTCGTCGTATACCACAGCGCGAACAAGTGTTTTTCCGGTTTTTGTTTTTTTCATAAAAATTGACCGTATTTGCACCAGGCTGGTATTCACCTCGTCCGTACGCAGTTCATTGATTTTTCTCATCTCGCTCGAGTCGGTGTACGCACGCGGGAAGTACGTGAGAAAATCCTCCACCGTATTTATCCCAAGCTCTTTCAGCCGATGCAGATGGTTGGCGGTCGTGCGTATTACCTTTGATAGTGGGCTTTTTAGCATACTGTCTCTTAATTATGGCCACATTATACCTCATACTAAGCCCATGGTAGGGCGGACACTGTCAAGCTCAATAGACTTGAAATTTTTCTCTGTAGATTATACAAAGTAACCTTGAGCTTATTTATTATTTTAACTTTTCCAAAATATGCCAGAAACACAAATACCAGGAGATGGTGCAGTAGTTGCCAGTGCAGAGGGCGGTTCCTTTGATGTCAACGGCTTTAAGCATAGTAAAATCCAAGATAAGAATATAGCCCTTCGGGAAAAGAGACAGGATCCAAATGTATCAGATGAATCCTCTCAGGCTACGGCTATGGAGATACTAAAAAGCGATGACAGTATTAGGGCTGTTGTAGTCTGTTTTTCAGACGCAGAGGGTGTGTTACACATGCTTGACTATGACAAGAAACATTTTTGCGATAGCCATGATGCTCTTACGTTTGATGGCTCTTCGATACGCGGCTTTACTACACAGGATCAGTCTGACTTGAGATTAAGGCCTGACTTTAAGACGCTCAGGTTTTTACCTGGTAAGATATTTGGAGAAGGTAAGGTTTTGATGTTTGCAGACGTACATGATAAGGATGGTACACCATATGGTGGTGATATGAGAGTTGTCTTGAAAAAATATCTTGCGAATGTCAAGAAAGACCACGGTATTACAGCAATGATGGCACCAGAGACTGAGGGTGTGCTTTTAAAAGGCGTGGATGCTGAGCAGAATTTTGATGAGAGAACTGGTTTTGAAACAGCTATGGAGACAGGTTATTTTCACGCACTGCCTAAGTCGTCCTTGAGAGACTTCATAGATAAACTTGCATGTGCCACGCGTGATATGGGTTTTAGAAATGAGAAAGATCATCCAGAAGTTGGCCCCGGACAGTTTGAGTTGAACTATGGTCCATCTGATCCTGTTCTTATGGCAGAGGATATGTTGCTTTACAAGCTGACGGCCCGTCAGATTGCGGCTACGGATGGAATGACTGCATCTTTCCTGCCAAAACCTATACAGGGTGAAAATGGCGCTGGCATGCACACCAACATCTCGCTTCAGGGCAGTAATGGAGAAAATCTTTTCTTTGACGAGAGTGATCCAAATAGAATTTCAGCGGCCTGTCGTCGTGCTATTCAGAGCGTACTTGATCATGCAGATGAGATATGTCTTGGTATCAGCTCAAGCGTTAATGCATATCGTCGTCTGGATCCTCACTTTGAGGCGCCGAACGAGAAGAAAGCCTCACCAAATGACCGTGGATCTATGGTGCGTGTACCGCTTGCCGGACCGAAGTCTGCACGCATGGAGGTTCGTAGCGTTGCACCTGACTCGAATCCATATTTGGTCGCCGCACTTTTGGTTCGTGCCGCAGTCGATGGCGTATTAAATAAGGAGTTAAAAGAGGTAGAATTTGCCAAGAAAGGCGATGGAAAAGCTCCTACTCTTCCAGGTGATATTTATGAGGCCATAACACACTTTGAGCAAAGTCAGTTCGTGGCGGATGCTATGGGCGGAGAGCGCACACGTGATGCGTATGTAGCGCTAAAGCGTGAGGCGGCGGAAACATCACCGCGCCGCCTAGGATCATCTATAAAAGGGACAGAGGTACGATTGCACCACGAAGTAGCAAACCAGAGGCTTAGAAACGCTTTTTAGTACAACTTAGCGTCGTACAACTTTCAAAAAGTTCCTCTTGCCGACTTGGAGCAGGTGGGGCTTTTTGAGATCTATGACTGATTTGTAGTCGGTTATTTTTTCGCCATCTATCTTTACTCCCCCACCCTCCACCAGGCGGCGGGCTTCGTTTTTTGATGGTGCGAAACCTGCCGTGACGACCAGCTCGACGATGTTGTAAGAGGCTTCAGGAAGCTCTTTTTCTGCAATCTCGCTGGGCAGGTCTTTTTTTTGAAAAATTTTCTTAAATTCCGCCTCTGCATGCGCCGCGCTGTCCGCTCCGTGATATATGGTGACGATCTCGCGGCCCAGACGCATCTTGTAGTCGCGTGGATTGCCGCCAGCCTTCATCTCCGCCGCCATTGATTTGATTTCTTCCATAGGCAAATCCGTGCAGAGCTCGAAGTAGTCGAGAATGAGATCGTCAGTCGTGGACATGAGCTTGCCATACTGCTCGCCGGGTGTGTCCGCGATGTTAATCGTATTATTATAACTCTTTGACATCTTGCGCCCGTCGGTACCCAGCAAGAGCTTCATTGTCATCACGTGCTTCTCGCGATTATTTAAGACTTTCTGAAGAGTTCTTCCGGCGAGCATATTAAATAACTGGTCGTTGCCGCCGAGTTCGAGATCAACGCCGAGAGCTACAGAGTCATAACCCTGCATAAGCGGATACAGAAATTCGTGGAGGCCGATAGGCTTACCTTTACTCATGCGATCCTGATACATGTCCCGTTCGATCATCTGCTGGACGGTAAATTTGTTCGCCAGCTCCAGAATCTCTTTGAATCCGAGTTTTTCAAGCCAGTCTTTGTTGTAAACAGTTTCAGCTTTTGAAAAATCAAGAATTTTACTCGCCTGTTCCTTCCATGTCTTGAAGTTTTCATCTATCTCACTTTGAGTGAGAGGCTTGCGCATTGAGTCCTTGTCCGACGTGTCGCCTATGAGTGCCGTGAAGTTACCAACAAGAAATATCACATGGTGACCAAGGTCTTGAAATGCCTTTAGCTTTCGCAACGGAATCGCGTTGCCGAGATGCAACAACGTGCTGGTCGGGTCTAGTCCGAGGTAGAGTTTGATTTTTTTCTTTGACCGCAGAAGTGATTCCAGCTCATTTTTTACTATCACCTCGGAAACTCCGCGTGTCAGGATAGATGTTATTGGGTCGTGTTTTGTTGTCATCACTCGAAATATTATCACAAAAAACGGCTTGACTATAGAAGTAATTTATTGCGGTTTTAAGCTGGCTTTACCCATATGTCTGATACTGTGATAATTGGTATTGTTACTATCGACCTACACGGTGTCACAAATCCCTGATTTTGACTTGATTGTTCAGTGGAATAGCCAGTATAATCGCTTTCCTATCAAGTTGTCGCTCTATGACAACCACTAAGGTTAATAGTTTCATTCAATGCTAAAAACCGCACTCCAAAAAATTGGACTCACGCAAAAAGACTCAGAAGTATATCTGGCATGTCTCGAGCTCGGCACACAGCCGGCAAGCGTTATCGCAAAAAAAGCCGGACTAAAAAGACCGACGACGTACTTGATCCTGGAGTGCCTGCTCAAAAAAGGGTTAGTCAGTGAGTACACGGGGTCAAACGTAAAGTATTTTACCGCAGTCCAGCCGGAGTATCTCCTGACATATCTGGAGAAAAAGCGCAGGGAGCTGACGTCGCATCAGCGTGAGATGGAGGAGCTGATTCCTCAGTTTGCTGCACTTTCAAATCCATACTCATTGAGCCCGCGTGTGCGCTTTTTTGAGGGCGCGGAAGGCCTGGAGAGGGTAATGGATGACACGCTAAACTCAAAATCACCAATCCTCTGCTACTCCTGCACGGACAGCTGGTTCTCACGTGAGGACACGAAGCACTACATCATGTCGTACGGCAAGCGCCGTGTATTTGAAAAAATGATCCCGATTAGAGCGATATATGTGGATACTCCCCTCTCCCGCCAGTATCACGACAAGGAGTATCCGACTGACGATGGTAAGCCGGAGCTGACGGAGTTCCGCTGGATGGATTCTTCGGTCAAACAGCTTAATAATGAAATCAATATTTACGACGACAAGGTGGCGATAGTCACGCTGGGCAAGTACGAGCTCATGGGTGTGATTATAGAGAGCAAAGAGATTGCAAACTCTCATCGAGCAATTTTTGAGATGGCGTGGAAGAGCGCCACTAAGTAGCTTATTAATTTTTTATGTCACCTAGAATACCAAGACAACAAGCAGATGCCGGTGGAAACGGGAATGGAGGCAGTGCCGCTCCTGAAAATTCTCAAGACGAGACGAGTCTCAACTGGGTGAGTACATTTGGTGTCGATCCGGATCCAAAAGCTGGGATACCGCTTGGACTGCTCACGTATGCTCTTCGCGTAGCACAGGCTACGGGGGAGAGATCTCCTGAAGGGAGACTTACACTCCTTGGCAATGACCTGTCACGCCTTGGAGTGCAGACGGCGCTAGATGATGGCACGACTGATAAAGTGGTTAAATCCTTGAGAGTAGCGCTAAATGTTGATGGTGATGTCGATGGAGTCGATGTGGATGCTGTGAATAAACGAGTAGAAAATATTATTGGATTGACCAGAAGTAGAGTTGCTGTGATCTCTGCCGCTCGTCTCTACTTCCCTACACTGCGCGCACGCGTTGAAGAAGTAGATTCGCTTATTGCGCGTTGCAGAAATGATAAGAAATTGGCAGGATTTGTTGTGAACTTTGTGGATAATGTACTTAGAAATCCGGAGAAACCACTTGGTAGAGCAACGGATAATGTAAATGTTCATGACACGGTTAGCAATCTGTTACCACCCTCGTTGCTGAATGACAGGACTCTTACAGACGAGGTGAGGTATCAGCACGCAATGTACGGACCTATACAGGCGGCGGTGGCGGCTGGATTGATTGATGATGGGTGTGGATACACAACATATGAAGGAACCACGACAAAAACACGTCCTGGGATTTTTAAAAACATGACGCTTTCCGAGATGACACAATTCTTGGCATGCGAAGTACCGCATACCCTGCTGGATAATACTGCATTGTCGCGTGCTGTAAGTACTCGTTTTATTGTTACAGATCGTGCAAATGGCTGGTCATTTACTCATGCGAAGGCCCGTCCCGCGGCGCCATTTTATATGGAAGACAGCCAAGGTGCTGGTACCGATGAAGTAGACGATCCGTCCGGTAAAGGCATGCAGATTCCACTGGCTGGTCATGATCTTGTGAGAACACTGAGGTCAAGCTATTGGAAGGCAAATATTGGAACCGGAGCTGGAGAGGGTATAGATACCCCAGGTGCACGCAAGGTAATAGAGCAGGTGGTAGAGCCTTTGCTTGTAGATTTCTTGAGAAATGGCAAGCCACCTCATCGTAGAACTGTTGAGCTGATGGTACGTACTGCCTGTGATGATACGCGTGAAGCTGATAATATCTTGAGATGGGCTGGTGATGCGGATGATAAGCGTCCACCGAGAGAAGTTCTAGATCCTAAGCTTCTTAGAAAGCTGGTTCGGTCAATCGCAGAGGGTATTGCGATGCGTGCCAGTGAAGCTGTAAACTCTGCCAGATGAAGGTGATAGTATCGCACACGACGCGGCTTGATTGCATGTTCTCAAGTGAAAATTCAAAAGACCCGATACTCTCGCGGTCTGCTTTTCAAAAACTTATAGTAGTAGGCAGTGTAAAGGTAAACGGCAAGGTTGCGTTGAAGCCAAACTTCACTCTGCGCAAAGGAGATGAGGTACTGATAGATGTTCCGGTGGATGAGGTTGCGGTCGAGGCAGTTCCATTTTCTGAGGACGAAGTAGTATATGACGACGAGTATATTCTGGTCGTGGATAAAAAACCCGGCGTGCGCGTGGAGAGCCTAGTAAAAGACCAGAGTCCCCCGCTCTTCCTGGCTCACCGCTTGGATAAGGATACGTCAGGACTTTTGGTAATGGTCAAAAAAGCTCCGGTACTGGAGAAACTGCAACAGCAGTGGAAGCAGAGAAAGGTAAAGAAAACCTATCGCGTACTCGTGGAGGGTAGGCTGGAGCCAAAGACAGGACGCATAGAGGCGCCAATTTTTCGCAGTATCAAAGATAGAAAACGCATGGCAGTCTCCGGAGGGAAAAAAGCGCGCGATGCTGTGACTGAGTATAAAGTGTTGTCCTATTATGACGGATATACTTATCTCGAAGCGTATCCACTAACAGGCCGCACACACCAGATTCGCGTTCACTTCTCGTCAATAGGGCATCCGGTGCTGGGTGATGCGACGTATGGTAAAAAAACCGATCTGGTGTCGCGTCAGTTCCTCCATGCGTATAAGCTGGTGCTGACACACCCTGTGACCGGTAAAAGGATGGCGCTAACAAGCAAAATGCCGCAAGACTTGCAGTTGGTGCTTGATAACTTGAGTTAAGAGATCTACTTCAGCTAGGAGCGCCTACCTTTGTGACCTCAACCTTCGTAAACTGCTGGCGGTGACCGCGCTCACGGCGATAACGCTTTTTTGCCTTCATCTTGAATACACGCACTTTCTTCGCCTTGCCGTGTGACTTCACCTCGAGCGTGACCGATGCGCCTTTTACAAAAGGGGCGCCGATCTCAGTATCCTTGTCGTTATAGAGGAGCACCTCGGTAACTGTGACGCTCTCGCCTGGCTCCTGCGGCATCTTCTCCGTGAGGAATACATCCTTCTCAGATACCTTCACCTGACGGCCGCCAAACATGATAATTGCAAATGACATAACCTGTTTGAAAAAATAAATCCACTAAACTTTAGGGTATTTTTAACCTTAATGCAAGGTGATTTTGGGGGCTTCCTAATCTGTTAATTGTGATCGGCGAGTATCTTTGTGATGGCTGAGACGCCCTGTGTTATGGCAGATGCTATCTGTTCTTTTTCTCCAGGAAGAAACGGCTCTAGTACAAAAGACTCAGTGCTCTGCTCCTGTGGCGCTTGGAGTCCCCTGCTCTCGATACCTATGCGCACGCGTGAGAACTTTTCGGTTCCAATCTGTTGTATTATTGATCGCATGCCGTTGTGGGTACCGGCAGAGCCTTCGGCGCGCACGCGGATGGTGCCGAGAGGGAGATCAACATCGTCGTATACCACGATTAAGTCGTCAGGAGTTAGCTTATAAAATCCAAGAAGTAACGAAACCGCCTCGCCGGAGATGTTCATAAATGTAAGCGGCTTTGCGATAATGACGTCACCGGTTTTCGTAATCATCGCTTTGAATTTTTTTTCTTCCTTGAACTCATCGGCAGAAAGCTTTACAGCAAGTAGATCGGCCGCCATGAAGCCCGCGTTGTGGCGCGTGTTCTCGTATTTCCTGCCCGGATTGCCCAGTCCGACAATTAGTCTCATATGGTAACTATACCGCAACTGTGTAGCGAATTACACATTCATGTACGGTATTCTCTGTTTACCGATAGTGACAAAGTCTCCTGCCTTGGCGCCGTACTTTGCGAGATCCCGAGTAATACCCATTTTCTTCATGACGTCGTGAATGCGCTGTACGGCTTGATCGTTGTCAAAGTCCGTCATAACAGCGATCTGCTCTATTCTTCTTCCTGTAACCTCAAACTCACGCGGTGGTCTTTTCTTTAAAATAGTAATCTCAAACCTCCTGCTTCCCTCCTCCGGCTCCGGTCTGAATACTTTGAATTCTTTTGATGGTTTTTTCTCCGGTTTCGTGACTTTCGTTTTTTCCTTGATCAGCATCTTCCATATGGCGAAGACCAGCTCCTTCAGTCCGGTACCGGCCACGCATGAAATTGTTAGTATTTTATTCTTGAGCTTCGGATGTGCATCTTCCAGTAGGCGGATTTTTTCCTTGAGCTCGTCATCACCTATTACGTCTGTTTTGTTTATCACGACGAGTTGTTTCTTGAGTGCGAGTTTCTTGTCAAAACTGGCTAGCTCCCCCTGTATAGTGGTGTAGTTTTTTACGATCTCGCTCTCGAAGCCATCAATGAGGTGTACCAGGACGCGATTTCGCATGACGTGTTTGAGAAATTTGACTCCAAGTCCCTTGCCCTGATGCGCCCCCTCTATGAGGCCCGGCACGTCACACACTACAAATGAGTCGGATGCACTTCCGCCAAAATCAAGCATGCATACGACACCGAGATTTGGCACCAGCGTGGTGAAGTGGTAGTCGGCGATCTTTGGTCTGGCATTTGATATTCGTGAGATGAGGGTCGACTTGCCTGCAGATGGCAGACCAATAATGCCGATGTCGGCTACCAGCTTGAGCTCCAGCGTGACCATCACCTCCATGCCAGGCTCACCCAACTCTGCGAATGATGGCGCCTGCCGCACAGAAGACGCGAAGTGTGCGTTGCCAAAGCCGCCTTTGCCGCCGCGCGCTATAGTGTAGCGCATACCGCCGGACTCCATGTCGACCAGGAGCTTTTTCTTTTTCTCGTCATATACGAGAGTGCCTACCGGTACCCTCATGATGAGATCTATTCCGCCGCCGCCGCTCTGTCTCTTGCCTCTGCCGTGCTCGCCGCGCATAGCCCGGAAAGTCTTTACGGCGGCAAACTCACTGAGCGTATTTATGTTTTCGTCAGCTTCGAGAATTATAGATCCTCCGGTGCCGCCATCGCCGCCTTCCGGTCCGCCGTGCGGGACAAATTTTTCACGTCTGAAAGAGATACATCCGCGCCCTCCGCCTCCAGCTATGAACCGTACTGTTACTTCGTCGCAAAACATATGTTGTGTGGGTTTTTAAATTGAGGAGAAAACTACATTCGTCTCTTTTCCACCTCTGCTCATTTCCATGACAGGGAGCATTCGCAGGGTGGAAAAGGACTCATTTGTTTTCCTGGTGCCGACGGTGGGGGTCGAACCCACATGCCCTTTCGGGCACACGATTTTGAGTCGTGCGTGTCTGCCAGTTCCACCACATCGGCGTAAAAAGCTATAGCATTCTAACACGAAATTCGACTTAAGTCCCCGAAAAACTTCACGTATATCATTTACAATTGAGCACTGTCTACTTATAATTGAGGCATGAAACTTGGACTTAAGGAAATAGGAGTGGCAGTTGGATTGGCTGTTACGGCCGGAGGATGTGAGGAGAGATTTGCGGAGCCTTCAACTACAACACAGGATATCATTGCTGAATGTAGGGCTGATGCCGAGCGTGCCCGTCAGGGTTTTCAGAACATAAATTTTGGAGCAGCCCCTGTGCTCGACAGACTCGAAGCAAATGCTAATACTAAGGAATATCGTGAGTGTCTTGAAGGACATGGTTTGGTAACGCCAAGGCCTGTCTTTAAGCCAATAGGAAGGACTCAAGGGTCTTATTCAGTAGATGGACCTCTCGATTTAGGAATTCCTCCAAACGCTCGCGTGAACGTATTAGATTAAACCCTCAAAGTGCGCATTTTCCCATATGTTCAGGATATACGTTCTAAATGTAGTATATCCTAAACAACAGGTTGATTTCGGCTATTGACAGTACCATTTCATATATGATACACTATTGTCATATTTATGAAAAGTAAAAGCAACCTCTTAGAACAGCTAAAGCCTCTGCCCCATTTTGGCAAAAATACCGTGTGTCAGCTCGGGAAGCAGTTAGGGCTTGGGGATTCTACTATTGATACCTATATCAGCCGCTTTTTGAGGTACAAAGAAATTTACCGGCTTAAAAATGGACTCTATGTATCCGCGGATTTTTTTAATAAAAATAGGAATGACATTTCTTATTCATTTTATCTTGCAAATGTTCTTCGTACGCCGTCGTATGTCAGTTCGTGGGCGGCTCTCCAGTATTATAATCTAACCACGGATGTCATACATGCTGTTACCTCGGTTACTCTCAAGGTTACAAGAAACTATCAGACAAAGGCAGGTAGTTTTACATATCAGTCAATCGATAAAGAACTTTTTTCTGATTTTTCGTTGGTAAAAGGAAAGTTTGATTTTTTTATAGCTTCTCCATCGAAGGCATTGTTCGATTTACTATATTTTAAGACAAACCAGTTTCGCGGCTTTCCTGTAGAAAAAGTTAAATCCTTGGTTGAAGAATTAAGGATAGATCTTGATGAAATGAGTAAAGAAGAGCAGGAAAAATTTCATTCAATTATTAACACATACCTTCATGAGTAAACAGATCTCAGCAATTCTGAAAAGAAAGCTTGATGATATCTCTGCATATGGTGCAGTTGATGCGGAAACATGTCGTAACGCACTCAAAGAAGAGTTGCAGTTTTATGTGCTTAATTTTATATATCACCACCCGAAGTATAACGAGTGGATTATGTATGGCGGTTCCGCGCTTCGTATCATTCACGGGCTTGATCGTATGTCGGTTGATCTTGATTTTGAAGTTCCACATGCCGTAACAGAAAAATTTCTGGAAGAGCTGAAAGAGGAAGCTCAGGATCACTTCACCAATACCTACGGCACAAATGCGGATTTTCTTACGGTGAAGATAACCAACGGCCGCGGACTCACTCTCAAATTTCATATTGGCGAGGAGTTAAGCTTTGGTCACCCATCAAGGCAGGTGCATGTAAAAATTGACCTCAACCACTTTGTAGCTCCAAAGACTGTTATCGAACGCCGGCCGATAAATCGGGATCAGCTTTCTTTCGTCATCGTTACATACAATATGTCCGCACTTATGGCGAGCAAGATTGCCGCCATTTTTCAGAGAGGAACTCGTGGCGTGGGGAAAGTCAGGTATGAAGAGAAAGGGCGCGATATTTACGATCTCCTGTGGTACATGAATAAGAAGGTAGTTCCGGATTTTGATTATCTCAAGGCCAAGGATGTGGAAGAAGCGAAAGATGTGCGTACACTCTTCGATAAACTCACGCTTAAAATGAACACAGTCAGCGACGAGAATCTCAAACAGGATCTTGCGCCACTCTTTGTAAATCGAGGATTTATTGAAAACTGGCTCAAAAATTGGAGAGAGAGCTATTTGGGGCTTCTTGGTAACTATAAGATTCATACCGTAACAGAGCTCGTAGCGGTTGGTTGCGAAGTAGATTACGACACAGATGCGCTTCTCTTTACATATGTTTATGCGACTGAGGACGAATCGAAGGTTGATATAAAATTTATACTCAGTAACGATTGGATAACTTCCGTGAAAGAGGATTTGAAGATCTCGATTGATAATAATTTTACAAGATATATGACAGCTGAAATGCGCGTAGCGACAGGTAAAAAAGCCATTAAGCAGAAACAGTATGCAGTTCTGCTCTATCAGAAAATCGAAAAATATTTTAAGAAAACAAACAGAATTGTGCTTGGAGAAAGTATTACTACGAAAGTTATCTGTATGACAGCAAAGAATTTAAACCAGAAAGAGGAGGTTGTACTTAATAAGTCGGCTCTACTTTCCTGTGAGCTTGATGATTTGTTGAAATAAATTTTACTTCTGGAACCGCTTGCCGTGGAGCTTCCGGTGGGTGGTGATCGCAAAGCGGTGGGCCTCGTCGCGCATGCGCTGGAGGAGCCGCAGGGAGCTCTCGCCCTCAGGGAGCAGGATCGGAGCCGCTTTGCCAGGTATGTAGATCTCTTCCAGGCGTTTGGCGAGTGCGATCACAGGGAGGTTTAGTGAAAGCTTGCCCAGTGCCTCCAGTGCGGCAGAGAGCTGTGGCGCTCCGCCATCAACCACTATCAGATCCGGTTTTTTGCTAAATGAAGGGTCTATCTTATACTTGCTCTTGTCGTACGCAAGCGGCAAAAGCTTCGCTGTATTCCTAAAGGCTTTCGCAATATTTGCCGGTACGGTTGCAATGCTGGTAAATCCAAATGCGGAAAAATACTCGACTTCTTTTTTTGAAACGAAAAGATATATGCGTTTTACCTTTGCCTGCGAGAGTATTTTTTGCAGAAAAAAATAACCGGCGCTCTCCCCTGCTCCGCCTGTAAGTTGCCAATCTGTCATGATGGCAGATGTCTTGTCCAGGCCTAAGAAACGGCACATTCCGATCATTGTTTTGCCTTTTTTTAAAACACGATAGTCTTTTGGATTTGCAAGTATGGACTTTGCTTTTTTTAAAAAAGTTTTCTTGAATATTTCCAAATCTTTCTTCGTGAGTTGTTTTACCTCAAGTCCTGTGTCGTCTGTATTTTCCAGATGTTTTAGGCGCCTTAGCAGGACCTCGCGCATGCTGTGAAAATCATCCGGCTTACCCTGCGTTGTCTTGAGAGTGAACTTTCTGTAGTGATCTTTTTTTGGCACGCCTTTTTCAAAAACAACCATCGAGCCCACCGTGTCCTGGCCCTGGAGATGAGAGATGTCGTAACACTCCATACGAGCTAGAGGGTTGTCTTTTAGCTCCAGTACAGCGGATAAATCCGCTAGTGCGTTACTGTCAGCCTCTTCGCTCAGCCACTTGATGCGATACTGCTTGGCGTATGTCGTCGCGTTCTTCTGCGCAAGCTGTAGAAGTGTGTTTTTTGTTCCGCGTTGTGGTACCACTATGCTCACGGCCTTATCCGACTGCTGTGATAGCCACGTTTCCAGGACCTGACTGTCATCAATCTGATCCGGCACTATGATCTCACGTGGGAAGTCGGAGGCTTTTTCATAATACTGCTGTATAAAAGCGCTCATGATCTCCTGGTCGTGAGAGGTTGTGTTTTTTTCCAGCTCTATGGTGTCCAGCACAAAGTTTTCCTGATTAATGAGCTTGCCGCCCCGTATTAGGAGGAGCGTAATGAACGCTCTGCCCATCTCGATATAAAAATTAAAGACATCTGTGTCTGAGCGTCTTGGATCGTCGACGTTTTGTTTTTCACTCATCGCTTCCAGCGTGACCAGCTGGTTGCGTATGCGCGCCGCCTGTTCGAATTTTTTTTCCGCCGCAAGAGCCCGCATCTGCTCCTTCATGCCGGAGGTAACCTCCTCCTGTTTACCTTGAAGAAATGATGTTATTTTCTGTATAATTTTTTTATACGCCTCAGGGGTTACTGCGCCTATACAAGGGCCCGGGCAACGTTTTATGTAGTAATCCAGGCAGGGATACTCGATCACCCTATTTGTCACTTTTATATTGCGGACGGCGTTTTCCACGGATTCGCCGCCTTTTGATGGTCCTTCGTCCTTGATATCCAGATTGCAGTGGCGAAATGGCATGATTTTTTTTACTATTCTCAACATGTCGTAGATCTTGTTTGAGGCCGTCTTTGGTCCTATGTAGAGTGAGTCTTTGTCACGCTCTTCACGCTCGCGCACCACCCGTATGCGCGGGTAGTCCTCGCCGCGGGTTATTTTGATATAGCAAAAACTCTTATCGTCCTTCATCAGTATATTGTATCGCGGGCGTAGCTCTCTGATCAGATTCGCCTCAAGTATTAGAGCTTCGAGCTCGGAGTCGGTCATTGTGTACTCGATGTCGTGCATGTTTTTTAACAAACTACGTGTCCTGGTAGAGTGTTCATAGCCGTCACGGAAATAGGTCGATACGCGTTTTTTCAAATCCTTTGCCTTGCCGACATAAATCACGCTTCCGCCCAAGTCTTTCATCTTATAAATACCAGGTGATGTCGGTAGCTCCTTCAGTATACGCGCTATTTTTTCGTTGCCTTTCACCATGCTGCAAGTATACCATGACGGCGATGAGTATCACCCTTGCCAAAGCGGTTCGCGCGACTATCACATACTTTGATCTGCTCGACTTTGCACTCACTCTCGACGAGGCATGGGAGTATCTCTATGGTTGCTCCGCAACGCGTGAGGAAGTGCAAAAGTGCCTGGATGAGTTCGTCAAAAACGGCGAGATCTCATATCAGGCCCCGTACTATATGATGCCCGGACGTGAGGCGTTATTTGAGATTCGTTTGAAAAAGAAAGAAACGGAAAAGAAATTATGGAGTGTGGTTGAGCGCTTTGCCCTCGTACTCCGCTCGATTCCTTTCGTAAAAATGGTGGCCGTGTGCAACAACCTTGCATTTGGCAACGTAACTGACGCAAGTGACATAGACCTGTTCATAGTCACCGAGCGTGGACGTATGTTCTCAGCCCGTGCGTGCGCCACAGTGCTGACGCAACTCACAGGTCGGCGTCGTCATGGTGATAAAATAGCCGGACGTTTTTGTCTTAGTTTTTTTGCCGATGAGTCGGCTCTCTCACTGGGAAAAATTGCAATAAAAGATGATATATACCTGGCATACTGGCTCAAGACACTCACTCCGATTTGCGGAGCCAAAACGTACGAAAAGTTGCTTGAACAAAATCGCTGGGTCGAGCGGTTTTTTGGTCGTCCTGTAACGCCGCGGCTACAGAGGCTTGGCGTTGGGTCTGAGTTGCGGAAGACGGCCGAGAGGGTGCTCCCGCCGAGTTTTGAAAAAAGTATGCGTAAGTTTCAAGTAAGACGCGCCACTGAAAAAATGAACAAACTTCAAAATACATCCGGCACCGTCATATCCGATACAGTTTTAAAATTCCACGACAACGACAGACGCGAGGACGTACGCGAGCGCTTTTTCCAATCGATTGCTTGAGAAATCACTCTTCTTTTTTGAATCGCATGCGTATCGATGTTCCGACGAAGCCGTATTTTTCGCGCAGTTGATTCTCAAGAAATCTCCTGTATGAAAAATGCATGGCGTCCGGAAAGTTCGTGACAAAGGTAAACTCCGGAGGGAGAGTGCCCGTTTGGGAGACTTGCTTGATCTTAATCGGCTGTTTTCCACGCGAAGGTGGTGGTCTCTGTGCGACAAGATAATGTATGAACATCTCGAGCTCTTTGTCCGAAATCACTTTGTTGCGTTCGTCGTTTATCTCTTTTGCCACTTCGAAGATTTTTACTATGTTTGACTTCGTAAGTGCCGATACGAATATGACAGGTGCCCACGGCAGGTAGCTCATCTTGCGTCGCATCATAGAGATGAACTTGTCTCTGTCCGCTTCCTTCTCGTCCATTAGGTCGCACTTGTTTACCACTATTACCATTCCCTTTGAGGCCTCCAGTACGTACTGACTCACATGGCAGTCCTGCTTGTTAACGCCTTCTTGGTAATCGAGAATTAGAAGCGCTATGTCGGAGCGATACACGGCTCGGAGCGCGCGAAATGAGCTGAGCTGTTCCAGTCCGGGTTCGCGCTTGCCGCGGCGGCGCAGACCGGCAGTGTCGATTAGCGTGAATGGTTGTTCGTTTACCATTATCTCAGTGTCCGTAGTGTCTATGGTCGTCCCGGGTATACTGGAGACAATGACGCGCTCCTCGCCAAGAAGTGCATTTACCAGCGATGATTTGCC
>JBBTWW010000030.1:0-1407 GCA_038062595.1 Patescibacteria group bacterium
GAAGAGTATGTACGCGCGTGGCTTCCTGGTGCTATTACATGTTTTCATGAGCTCACGCTAGGCGCTGGTGATCATAAGAACATGACTGTGGCGCAGGCGCTTGTCACAGGACAGCCGGTATCACTTAACTCCATCTCAAACGTAGAGGCGTCACATGATCCTTCATCAAATGTAATTTTGTTTGCCCAGCTGCTTACAAGAGCAGGATTGATTATCGGAAGTTTTCCAAGATATCGTGCTACGGAAATCGGAAAAAAGATTTTTCGTATGGCCGGTTATGCCGAGCTGGTTCTGTCGTATTACGACATGCTCCAAAACCTGCACGCGCTTTTGCATGGTGAAAAGAGTTATGGCCTGGATGGCGATGTAAATCGCGACGGGTGGCTCAATTCACGCGCCTCGAATTCTATGACCGCAGTCCGTGTGGCGCCGTATATAGTCGAAGCGCTTGAAAGAGATCCGAATCTTCGCCAATGTTTTACGCCACGCTCAGGCGCGTATCTGGATTATGGCTCTGGTGGCGGGGCTATGATGGCAGCTGTGGCAGGTAGCAGATTTGCCGTAGATAGCGGTATGGGTACATTTGGCATCGATGTTAGTCCAAGTGCTGTTGCTTCTGCGAAGGACTTTTTGTCCAGACGTGATCTAAGAGCTCGTACGTCGGTGATGTGCGGGAGTATTTTAAAAAAAGACGATTTGAAAAGAGTTTCACATAGGATGAATGAGAGGAGATTGCCTGGATGCGTTGCGTCCATCAATGCGATCTTACACGACGTCGGCCCGGATAAGTCGCGCGTGTTTCTACGAAATCATGCCGATGTTTTTGGCGCCACGCCACTGCTCGTCACCGAGATATACCGCATGCCGGATGATGTGACGCGCCCCCATCCAAATCGCATGCCCACGACATTTGAATTTATGCACACGGCCTCCGGCCAGCATCTTTTTACCGAGCCGGAATTGGACGCATTGCTTGCGGAAGAAGGCTATACCATAAATGACCGCCGGGTGCATACGACAATGCCGGGGGTGGAAAAAGGAACCGTTCATCCACACGTAGTCACATTGCACTGTAGGTACGAAAGAGCTTCAGGTTGACAACCGCAACTCAGTTGCGTTAAGATACCGGCAATGAGTACATTGTCTCCGGTTTCGCACATAATAGAGAAGCTAAAATCAAATGGGCACCGCATCACCGCCGTGCGTCGTGCCCTACTCGATTTTTTTGCAAAAAACGGACGGCCGGCGTCAGCGCCGGAGATACTGTCACACCTTGAAAACAACCGGCTGAGAGTAAATAAAACCACTGTATATCGTGAGCTGCTTTTCTTGAAAAAAAACGGGATAGTCACCGAGATACAGTTTCGCGACGGCATGATGCGTTACGAACTGGCGCAAAAGGACGGC
>JBBTWW010000030.1:1417-4083 GCA_038062595.1 Patescibacteria group bacterium
GACGGCGATCACGATCATCATGTGGTCTGCGTGGAGTGCGATACGGTGGAGGACGTGATGGTAGATCCTGATTTTGCAAAACAGGAGAAATATATCGAGCGCCAGAAACGTTTCAAGATATTGAGTCATGCATTGGAGTTTTTTGGTCTCTGCCAGAAATGCCGCTAACCAAATTTTGTTTATTAATATGGGGTTTATGAGAAAAATCGTAGCAGTATTGTTTAGCGCCATGGTTATCGTCGGGATAGCGCTGGTTGTATACACTTCGTATGGTATTCCCGCCTCGACAAATATCCGTGAGGGGACAGTTGAGATAGTGGCCAGTTTTTATCCGCTTGCTGAGTTTGCACGCGCTGTCGGTGGCGATTATGTAAATGTCACGACTACTGTGCCTGTAGGTATCGAACCGCATGAGTTTGAACCATCACCGCGGGATGTTATCAGGGCCGAGGAGGCACAGCTCTTCATCTACAATGGTGTTGGCGTGGATCCGTGGGCCGAGAGAATTGCGCCTTCTGTAGCGAAAAACGGCGTGTCGGTGCTAAAGTCCACCGCAGAAATATCCAATAACGATCCGCATGTATGGCTGGATCCAATACTTGCCCGTCAGCAGGTCGTCGAGATACGCGATGCGTTGATAAATATTGATTCCGCACACGCGGAGGAATACGAAGAAAATGCCGCCGGCTACATCAGGGTGCTCAACGCGCTGGACGCCGATTACAAAACTTTGAAACTCTGTGAGCTGAATACAATAGTCACCTCACACGATGCTTTTGGTTATATAGCCGCGCGGTATGAATTTGAGATTTTGCCGATATCGGGATTTTCACCCGATGCAGAGCCGTCGCCACGTGATATTGCCGAGCTTATCAATCTTATTAAGGCAGAGAGTATTCCGTACATATTTTTTGAGAGCCTGGTCAGCCCACGTCTCGCGGAGACTATCGCGCGAGAGACAGGCGCAGGTCTGCTAGAGCTAAGCCCCGTAGAGGGAGTGACGGAAAAGGAGCAGGAGCTGGGAGAAAATTATCTCACTCTCATGAGCAGGAATCTTCAAAATTTAAAAACAGCACTCCGCTGTAGAAATTAATTTCAACAATGAACGATAAAAAACCTATTATCTCGGTACGCGATGTGAATGTGATCTATGGCGACCAAAAAGTGCTCGACGGCATTTCCTTTGACGTGATGGAGGGGGATTATCTCGGAATTATCGGCCCAAACGGCGGTGGTAAGACCACATTGCTTAGGGTTATTCTGGGCCTGCTAAAGCCGGATTCCGGCAGTGTGGAGATAAATGCCGGCCGCATAGGCTACGTGCCGCAGCGGATATCACAGCGCGAGATGAACTTTCCCGCAACTGTCGAGGAAGTAGTGCGAAGCGGGGGCCGTTATGGAGTGGCCGCTGATCAGGCGATGGAGATGACCGACATTGTCAGTCTCAAAAAACGTATTATCGGCGAGCTGTCCGGCGGTCAACGTCAGCGTGTTTTTATTGCACGCGCACTAGCGCTACAGCCGGATGTTCTTATTCTGGACGAGCCGGCTGTGGGGGTGGATATCGCCTCGCAAGAGAAATTTTATGAGTTTGTTGCCGAGCTGAACAAGAAGCACAAATTGACAATTCTTTTTGTATCACATGATATTGATGTCGTTGCTCACGAGGCGACCGCCGTACTGTGTCTGAACAATACTCTCATCTGCCACACCACACCTGAGGAGGCGATCACTACCGACTATTTGGAAAAAATCTACGGCAGAAAAGTAAAATTTATTCTTCACGGCCACTGAGCTTTGGCCGACCTTTATAGCATATGTTTCTCGACATCTTCCAATTTGACTTCATGATACGCGCCATGGTTGTGGGTGCGATTATAGCCGTTATCGCTCCGATAATAGGTATATTTCTGGTTGTACGTAATTACTCACAGCTTGCCGATACGCTGGCGCACGTATCTCTGGTTGGTATCGCAATTGGTGTACTGACACACTCTAGCCCTATTCTGTTTGCCCTCGGTGTGACCATCATCTCCGCCCTCGGCATCGAGTATCTGCGTAGTACGCACAAAATCTACGGAGAGTCCGTGCTCGCAATATTTCTCTCCGGCAGTCTTGGTATCGCTACATTGATAATCAGCGCCGGCAGGGGATTTAGCGTGGATCTGTTCGGGTTTTTATTTGGCAGTCTCACAACCGTCACCACCGCAGATCTTATTATGGCCATCGGACTCGGCATACTGGTTCTCATTCTTGTCGGCGGATTTTATCGCGAGCTTTTTATGATATCACTCGACGAGGAACTCGCCCGCGTTGGCGGCATACGCACGCGCCTTTTTAGCACACTTCTCATCGTACTCTCCGCAGTCGCCGTTACATTATCCATGCGAATCATCGGCGTACTGCTTATCGGCTCACTTATCGTCATACCGGTCATATCCGCCATGCAGTTTCGCAAAGGCTTTCTTCACACGATGCTTCTTGCCGTTCTTTTCTCATTCGTCTCTGTCGTGCTCGGCATCTTCCTCTCGTACTACGCCGACCTCGCCTCCGGCGGCACTATCGTGCTCATCACACTCGTCCTCTTTCTCACCAGTCTGTTTTTTAATAAAAAATAACCGCCGACCACCGTATTGCGGAGTCAGCCGATCAGCCTGTCTCGCCGT
>JBBTWW010000030.1:4093-6810 GCA_038062595.1 Patescibacteria group bacterium
TTTCTTAAGCGGTGATTCCTTGAATAGAACAAAAAACGGCTTGCCGGTACTGGGATCAATCAGCTCTAATCCGGCAGTACTTATTCTCTTATCATCCGGATCGAGATCTATCATTACTCTGGCCACATCCGTCCTTCTCGACAGCAGATCAAAGACCGCCTTGTGGCGCGGACTTGTTACAAATGGCGGTATCTCGCTATCATCTCGCACGCTAAGCTCTTGCCACAGCGCCTCCTCGGTCGTAAACCGCAGTTTTTTAACTCGCGAGGTCGCCTCAGCGATGACTCCGGATATCTGCACTGTCCAGTTATCCGTCAGTTCATAAAACATACCCGCCAGTTTCTCTGCGGTGAGCTCATTATCATAGTACATGAATACATCTCTGGCCGGGAGATATGTGCATCCTTCAACAAAAGGGATTAAAAAATTTAATCCCCAGGTTTTTTTTACCTTCTCAAAAATTTCTCTTTTTAATTTAACACATTGCAGTCCGTCTATACGTCTGTCGGCATATTCCCGTTCTACAAATCTGTTTATAGCCTCCAGTAGAGGGCTGTACGTCTCCACCAATTGCCCATACATGGTTTCGTAAAGGCGCTCGATAAATCCGTAAAGAACGGCAAATTTTTTGGCCGCCGCTACATAATGCATCTCATTATCTATGGCATGTGCACCTGATGGACTGTGCTCTATTACCCCTATCGGGAGCCTGTGGAAAACCCCCGCCATATCATCGATGTCTGTAATGCACTTTTCGTGTCCCATATCCAGAAAAAATACATCAAAATTAAAAGGCACCGAGAATTGTCGAATAAAACGCAATAAATCATTTAATCGTTTTTCCATTTTTTCCATCTCACTGCGCTCCATGAGTTCGTGTTTTTGCGTCAGTTCCGGGACAACGGCATAAAAATCATACTTGGGCTCCTTTGTCCTGGCCGCACTCGGTATAGTGTTTTTGTCACCGCCGTTTAATAAATACTGCGCCCTGCTGAAATCTCTCTTTTTTGGCGTGGCATCGGCCGCCACCCAGTCGTCCAGGTCGGGATCAAAGTACATCACAAAAGCATGTGCGTCATTTGAGAATACCTTCGTCTCGGTCTCGTGCAGATCCGCGCCGGCTACGTGCACGTATTTTTTTTCATTTTCGTAGATAGCCCAACGGAGGTCTGCAATATCGCCTTTTTCATCAAGGAAATATGGCCTGCGTACTTTTTGGTCTATTTCCAGTTTTTCACCCGGCTTGAAGCCTGAGATCATCACGGCCGGAATGCCCAGCTTTGCCAGCAGTACGTACAGCAGTCCGTTTGCATCAGAACAATTGGCCACTTTTGAATGTGCCGTCTTTTCCGGGCCGAGCTCACCGCGCGACAGAGCGATTAAAATTCTGTCCAGATATCCGTCCGGATACCATAGTGTATTTTTCAGATACGAGACCAGATGGTGTACCAGGTCTCGTGTACTATGAAATCCGATACTCACCAGAAAATTAATATGCTCTTTTAGCTCACGTGGAAAGTCATAGTCATAAGCCGCGGCGGCCTCGTCCACCCGCGGTACGATTCGTGTCTCACGCAGTGCCGGCTCCGTGCGTTCCAGGAAATGTCCAAACCGTCGCCTGAAATCCGGCTCAGCCTCCTCGTCCCATACGGCGTATGTGATCTCATAGGTCAGAAACTCCGACACATAATCCTCGCCGGCCGCTCGTAGAGAGTCTTTAGAAAGCAGAGTGGCATAGTTACCATGCGGGTCATGATAAATCGGCAAAGGGCCTTCCGATGGGGAAAATACTTTCAATGGAACGGCCCTGACCGATGGCCGTTCAAAAACCGGTTTTGGCAGAGTGAGAAATCTGCCATTTTTGACGACGGTCTCAAGATCAATATTGCGTACGAATACTGTTATGGCATTTCCCCTTGCCTTTATCGCGTAGTCCATATGCGTGACGTCTTTCCTTATCGGGTCGAGAGGAGATAGCTTTTCATATTTTGGTTTACCGCCACTTCCAATCAATACAAAGCCGTCTTTTGACGGATCGTATCTGTCATAAACGCCCGTTTGCAAGTATACGGGTCCGTGCGACCTGAGTTCATCTACACCATCAATCCTGTTAATCTCCAGGATGTGCCTTTGATACGTGCCGATTTTTGGCGGAGTTACGCCGGGTTCTTGTCTATGAAAAGCCGGTGACGGTGTCCATTTTTGGCCCATGGATAGATCCATTTTGAGAAACCTTGTAATCTTTGAAAGAAATTCACCCACTATCTGCGTACCAATGTAGCCCGCGGCAATGCTTAATCGCAGTAATTTGTCCGCTATGTGCAGTATTTTTAAATAAATTTTTTCTCTCGGTTCTATCCGCCTAGATTCTTCGCTCTGCGGCTCGACATCGGGAAATACGAGCCGGCATTTGGTCAACATCGTTTGTTCATCCGGCGTTTCTGTGGTTTTCTCAGCTGATTCAAAATCCGTCAGTGACATGCCGAAAAAAGTGCGGCATATATCATCGAGCCTCTGCCGGGCGTAGCGCATGCGTTCATCATTCAACCCCTCCACCGCTTCAGGTTTTTCTGAACTGCGCACAATGCCCCATGCCATGTCGCTCACCTCGGCGCGGAGTCTCTGTGGAGAGATACCATCCTTCTGGCGGCTTACTCTGCTTTGATATTTTTCCGGATTTGACTCCAATTCAGCGGCCAGATTTTTTGCGTTCGCCC
>JBBTWW010000031.1:0-1916 GCA_038062595.1 Patescibacteria group bacterium
CTGCACTCTCCTATGTGCGAAGCCGCTGGAAGATACTCGGCCTTTCAGAAAAGTTTTTTCAAAAACTGGATATTCATGTTCATGTGCCGGAGGGCGCAGTCCCCAAAGACGGTCCGTCAGCCGGTGCGGCCATTGCTACTGCCATAGTTTCCGCCCTCACTAAAATTCCCACCAAGCGCACCGTTGCCATGACCGGAGAGATTACACTCCGCGGCAGAGTCTTAGAAATTGGCGGGATCAAGGAAAAAGTTATTGCAGCACACAGGGCGGGGATTCGTACTATTGTTATGCCGAAATCAAACAAAAAAGATCTTGAAGATATTCCTAAAAACGTCCTGGGTGATCTTATCTTTCATTTTGCCGAGCATATGGATGAAGTACTCCGCTGGGCGCTCACCAAGTCGTTTGATAGAGAAAAAGAGACGGTAGAACCACCACTCGGGAGCCAGACGGCACACCTCACTGCTTAAGATAGTCGTAGACGAGTCGGGAAATTTTTGCCATCAGTTTTTTCGTTTGTTCTTCATCGGTGATGTCGCTCGTAAAAATTCCAATGTAATATTTGAGCTTTCCGTCTTCTACAATCCCTACATCGTGGAGGGTGGCGATAGCGTCACCCGTTTTATGGTAGACGGTTGCCGTTTTTGGTAAAAGTGATGGCAGACGATCCTCAAACTCGGTATCTTTAAAAAAAGCCTTCAGTTCCTGGGTGAGGGCAAGATTCACGATTTTTCCGTCGAGGAGTTTCGGCAGAAGAATGGCTATGTCTCGATTACTCGTTTGGTTGTTTATCATATCGGTTTGTGTCAGTCCCCACGAAGGCAGGAGTTTTTGTATATCGGCTGTTGGGACAATATAAACCGACAGTATATAGGCGGCGGTATTGTCTGATTGCTGCATCATGAGGCGTGCGAGCGTTTTGAGAGAATAGATTCCACCGGGTTTTTCATAGCGGATGGTACCGGTTCCATAATCCTGGATATCTTTCGTTTGAACCGTGATCTGCTTGTTCAGGTCGACTTTTCCGCTTTCTGCATTTACATAGAGGGCAGCGAGTATGGGAATTTTATTGACGGAGGCAGCATCATACATGACGGTATCGTTGATGCCGAATTCGAAGTTTGAAGATAAACCTTTGACGTAGACGGAATAGTTTTTCCATGTGGTGCCGATTATGGTCTGTACAAGATCGTGCAACTCATCCGGATTTTTTTTCTTTTGAAGCAAAACTGAGGCGGCATGCGTGGTTTCTGGATTATCCTTGGGGACAGGAGAGACCACGTCAGATCCACGTCGGGTCATGATAAAGCCCCCGATGACAAGGATGGCTATAGGGAGAACCAGTATTTTTATGTGAGATAAATTTGAAGATTTACGTTGTGAACCTCGTCGCATGAAGCGATTGTAGCATACGAAATTTCCAAAAAGACACCCTCCGGGTGCAGCAGGTTCGCACCTCAGCTCTTACGAGCATTTTTGCTCTCTTTCTATCGTTACGGGGTCGATTGATGCAAGCGATTTCGTATATGCTCCCTGATTATTGATGTAGAACTTATTGGCAGCGAGTGGTTGGGAGTGGGATCTCGCCAGGTTGGGGATAGCGACTGTCCGTCATGACAAATGCCACCGTTGCCCGCGGGACAGACCAAAACGCTTCAGCCAACCGATTTTTGGTACCCCCAGTCGGATTCGAACCGGCGATCTACACGTTGAGAACGTGTCGTCCTAGGCCGCTAGACGATGGGGGCAATAGTACTCCTGATTCTTGGGTCATTTTATCAGTTTCCACTTGACATAACAAGAAAAAATACCTATACTTTATACTTGTTTCTGCTCCATATTAACCTGAAATTATAGAATATAGAGGTGCTCCCTGACCATATATATACCGGGGGGTTTTTTTGGAGCAAATTTAT
>JBBTWW010000032.1:0-4227 GCA_038062595.1 Patescibacteria group bacterium
CACGCCGGCGCCGCGAAGGAGCGCTTCGTGGACGCCACGCTTGAATACCGACCCTAGTCCCTGCGGAGAGTCGTGAGATACTACCTCGGCGCCGGCCTTCATAGCTTCACCCGGCGTGTTATCGCTGGAGCCGTCGTTTATTACCACCACACTGATTCCTGTGATTCCGGAGATCACACGCGGTATGCCCGCGATCACAGAGGCGATCGTTTTTTCTTCATTCAGAGCCGGTATTATAACGACGAGTTTCATTTAGTGGATCGTGTGTAAGATTCTAACTCCGCTATCGCCCGATTCCCTTGTACGCTATGCCGGCACGCAGGATGCGCTCCTTTGGCAGTACGTTGCGGCCGTCTATTACGGCCACAATATTGTTGGATTTTAAGACCTCAGGCGTGAGTTTCCGAAACTCTCTGTGGGCCGTCGCGAGCACGACCACATCACTTTTTTTCAAAAATGCGGCGAGGGATCGCGCGCTGGAAAGTTTGCCGACATGCGGGTCATGTGTAACAACGCGAAAATTTTTCTTTTTCAAAATATCCAAAATCTCTAGAGCCGGACTCTCGCGCAGGTCCGCGATATTTGGCTTGTAGCTCAGACCAAGTAGGCCTACGGTCGTTTTATTTTTTGAGAGTCGAAGTCGCGCCATTTCTTTCTCAAGCAGCTTCACCGTGTATGCTGGCATGCTGTGATTTACAGCGCGCGCCATTTTGAGAAAATCATGACTGAATCCCTGCTTACGCGCGCGTTCGATCAGATAATACGGATCTACCGGAATACAGTGCCCGCCGACTCCACAGCCGGGCTGGTGAGGCATGAATGCAAAAGGCTTCGTGGATGCACCGGCAATAACCTCTGATATGTCGATGCCGAACTTGTCAAAAGACTGCGCCAGCTCGTTTACAAATGCGATGTTGATATCGCGGAAAGCGTTCTCGACTATCTTTGTCGCCTCGGCGGCCTTGAGGGAGTTGAGCGGCTTGATATTGGCGCCTATGAAAGATTTATAAAAATCCGTTGCGAGCTTGCGTGACTTTTTTCCAAGGCCGCCGACTATGCGGGGGATGTTTACCAGATGCCATTTTTTACTTCCAGGGTCGATACGTTCAGGACAGTGTGCGAGAAAAAAATCCCGCTCCCCTTTTGCATTCCTGCTGTTTATTGACGCGCGTTCCAGTATCGGCAGTACCACTTCTTCACACGTACCCGGATTTATAGTTGATTCTATTACAACCAGCTGGCCTTTGTGTAGATAATTTGCAATTTGCTGTACGGCACTTTTTAACGGTTCGTAATTCGGCGTGAAGTTCCTGTCCACCGGCGTCGGTACGCAAACGACCGCGATGTCGCATTCGGCGAGTCGAGAGAAATCAGTGGTGAACTCTATCAGCGAGCGTCTTTGTTCGTTTCGTAATTCGCGTATGCGTGCGGCGTTAATGTCTATTCCAACTACGCGATACGACCTATGTTTCGACAAGACGCGTGCTAGTGGCAGTCCCACATACCCCAGTCCCAAAATTGCAACTTTTTGTACTTTTACCTTAGCCATAAGCGGCTACAGTATAGCAGAAAAGGGGTCTCTTATAATAAAGCTCGCTTCGGCTTACAATTCCGCTTATTTCGCGGAAATTGTTCGCCTTGCTGCGCGCTCGCACCGTGTGCTCGCAGTTAATAGTTTTATTACGTTATTACGAGGAGTATTATGTGGCAGATGATAGATGCTCACTTTCCCAGACGACGCTTGATCATTCTGGTCCTCCTCTCTATGGTGGGCCTGGCCGCCGCGACCTATCTGATGTACAAGCATTACTCCATCCCAACCGGGCAGGGATTTTGTAATCTCAGTGCTACGATCAGCTGTGATATCGTGAACCAGAGCACTTATGCGGAGATTTATGGTATTCCGGTCTCAGGGATAGGCGCACTTGGCTATGTCGCATTTTTCTTACTTTCACTTGGTCTGCTGAGCGGTTTTAATTTTTCAAAAATTAATTCGCACCTAACAGTACGAAATGTCACAAAGGTTTTTCTTCTGCTTGTTTTTCTTGGACTCCTCTTTTCTATTTACCTTACCGGCGTCGAGATTTTCATATTGTATGCATTCTGTCCGTTCTGCCTTATTCAGCAGGGCGTTATTCTCACTATGTTCGGCATATTGGTTAGCCTGCCGGATTGAATTTTGCTATACTTGGCCTAAGTTATATACTAAATTTTTTGTATGAAAAAAGTTTTTGCTATCTCAATCATGTCATTGATTCTCCTCACGGCGTGCGGCGACTCCATCGGCGATCGATATGTCAGCTTTGCCCAGTGTCTAGATAGCAGTGGAACTGTTTTCTACGGCGCATACTGGTGCCCTCACTGCGCAAGTCAAAAGGCGCTATTTGGAAAAGAAGGCGCAAAATACCTGCCATATGTGGAGTGCGACTTTCGCGGAGTGGACGCACAGCCTGCGCTTTGCGAGGAAAAAGGCGTGGACAGTTATCCGACATGGATTTTCCGGGACGGGTCTGTCCTGACCGGTGAGGTAAGCCTCGCCACATTGGCCCAGAAAACAGAGTGCACCCTACCGGTCATAGAAACGGCCGAAGTCGCCGAAACGGGCGAAACACCAGAGACTGGTACGCCTGAAGAAGCGCCAGCAGAATAACCGGATTTCAGAGTATATTTAACAGGTAAGTTAACCTTAGAATTTTGCTATGCCAAAACAATACTTGACCTTTGGCAAATTACTGTTAAAATAGGACCCTTTAATTAACATCATATTTTATGAGGATGGGTGAGAGCTTGGGAGAGGCTGAGGCGACGCCGACGTGTATGAAAATTGTGCGTAACTTTATTCATGACGTAAGACAAACTATTGCGGCGCTTGTTAATGAAGCGGCCAGTTATGCGGAGATAAATCCGCTGGATGATTCGATATCGGATTTTACTCGCCATGACAGATATTCGGCATCTGCACAGAGTGAGTTTTACCCAAGTGATCTTGGAGACATAGAGATTGATTGGACCTCACCGGCCGATACTATGTTTGCTGTCCAGCAGATGGTTGAGCGGTTTTATCCGGGAGCACGCGTAGATTCTATTATGAACTTCCGCATCAATGGATTGGTAAAGGCGCAAGTCGAGATGTACGTGACGGAAAATCCATATCTTTCAAATGCTCCGCTCGCAGAAACCGCGGTTTTTTCCGGCAGAATTATTACTACGGATAAGAAGACTTTGTACATTTACGCACTGCCTCAAGACAAGGAAGATGAGATGCCTCTGCATAGAGAGTCACGAATGCCTGAAAATCCTTTTTCCTCCGGTATGTTCCATAGAAGTCAGGGCGAGGGTGGGTCGTTTAAAATCGACGCCAGCACAGTTGGCTACGCTCTATCGCCACTGGCATCTATGAGTAAATATTTTCCATTTCAGAGACAGGGTGCGGTGATGTCTACAATGGTTGATCTCGCACAACGCGCATTGGTAAAGACGCTTGGCGACGTAAGAGATTCCGACGTTACCATTCTTACACCGTTCGTGGAGATCACACGATTTAGAATGCCGGAGAAAGAAGGTTTTAGAAGCCTACTTGCCGGCGGAGGCGTTGTACACGTTATGGTAGGCGTAGCTGATCTTGAAAAACTCACGGCCCCTGCGCGCGTTGAGTTTATCGACAGCGATGGAGGTATCATAGCGGCCTGTATGTGCAAGGTCCCTGTGCGCGATCCACTGGTGGATGCGCTTGCGGATCATGGGATGGTTGATAACGCTGTAGCATAAAGGCTTAATTACCAGATTACCGGGCATCTATCAGATCAGGGTGGTTTTTGCTATAATGATTGGGCTATGGTTTTTTCCATTCAATCAATTTTGTTAGGGCTTCTTGGTGTCGCCGCTGGCGGTGCGCTCGGTTACTTCCTGATCGGTCAACGACTGTTTGATGAGGAAGGGATGAGAAAGCGTGGGGAACGTGTACTGGAAGAGGCGACGGATGAAGCTGTCAAACTGAAAAGCGAAGCACGTGAGTTTGTTATAAAAAGCAAAGAGGATCTGGAGAGAGATGAGAAACTGCTTTCTGATCATATAAAACGCCAGGAGCAGATGTTGCAGACAAAAGAATCACTTCTTATGCGGCGCGAACAGAAAAACCAGGAACATCAGAAGCTCATCCGTAACGACGAGGAGGGCGTCAACGCATTGCGCCAAAAATCCGGAGAAGTTGACCGGGAGGTGGAGAAA
>JBBTWW010000033.1:0-15163 GCA_038062595.1 Patescibacteria group bacterium
TGTGAGCCAACACAGTTGGCATGTAGCGCAAAACTACCTTGTCCGTCAGGCCAGACAAAAGATGCCACTGGTCAGTGTGTCACTTCTACGAACACAAACACGAACCCTGCCGGTGCATGCCCTAATGACAAGCCGATCAAGTGTGTCGACAATACTTGTGCTGTAACACAGCTCGAGTGTAGCTCACTCGCAGGTTGCTCCGCAGGCCAGACAAAAGATGCCACTGGTCAGTGTGTTCAATCTACCACTACGACTACAGATCCAAATACAGCAACTGGAGGCAAGTGTCCTCAAGGTCAGTTCTTCTGCAACTCTTTGAACAAGTGTGCAGACGGTCCTACATGTGATGCAGGAGACCTAGCAAGTGGAAAACTTCCTCCTATGCCAGGACAAAATGGCAAGCTTACAAGGCCTCCGCTTGACAATGCCTTCGGAGAAGTTGACCATGATAAGTTCCAGGATGAGTTCGGCTTCAACGAAGACGAGTTCATGCCACAGGAAGGTCAGTTCATGGGACCAAATCTTCGTGATATGCAGAGAGAGATGAAGAGACTTACAAAAGATCTCGAGCGCGCACAGAAAGAAGTTGAACGCGCCACTAAGCGTGGTGGTAGCACTTCATGTCCTGCCGTTGCAAAGGTGACAACTGTCGTTACTGACGGTCTCGCCGCTGTAGCAAGGATATCTGCGGCCACAACTGCTGAAGATGCATCTGCGGCATGGACTTATTTGATGGGTACTCCAAGCGAGTTTGGCCCTACAGACGGTCCACCTCCTGATAGCATATTCATGACCCTCTATGGTAGCCCGGACGAACCAGGTCTAATGCAACAGACAGGTATGTGTGAGGCCGCCGGTCACTTCATCAAGGAAGTTCAGCGTATGAAGAAAGAGGTTACAAAAGAACTTTCACGCATGAGCAGGAACTTTGATGAAGATACTCTCACTCCATGGACTGAAGCTCTCGCCGCTCTTGACGAGCTCGAGGCAGATCCATTTGGAGATGTAGATATGGACTTCTTTGATCCTCGCGATCTATTTGAACAGCTCGAAGAGATCCGCTTCTATCTCGACGACGCGCGCCGTGAACTCGGTGACCGCCGATCAAGTCAGAAGTTTGAAGAGGGTTATTCCCAGATGATTTCTGAAATATCCAGCTTCGTAAAAGGTGCCACAGGCGAGTGCCGCGCTCTCGGAGAGAAGGCACTGTCACGTCTGAAGTCTGCTCAAAAAGCAAACGAAGACTTTGGTGACGTTATGTCAGATCTTGAGCGCGTAAAGGAACGTGGTGATGCTCTCGGATGTTTTGACGACTTTGAAGGTGGTCAAGATTTTGAAAATGGTGAAGATTTTGGCGGATTCGGTCTAGACACCGGCGATTTGCTCGGTGAAGAGATCGATGAGGAGCTTCTCGCAAAGCTTGAGGAAAGAATTCTTTCCAAGCTTGATAACGCGGTAAAACTCGCAACAGCGGCTCTCGAGTCTCAACTTACTGAGGCTTTGAGCAAGCTCGCTACGTTGGAGGACAACTTCCAGAATGCCGTTACTGCGGCTGTAGAAACAGCTCTTAGCAACTCCATATACTTCAACAAAGACGTGCAGGAGGCCGTCATGAATAGTCGTGGTGAGATTGCCACTGTCGTTCAGGAAATAGGTGAGATAGATCTTCCAAGCAACGTTGATAGCGTTGTTGAGCAGATCGCAGAGCTTACCTTGAAGGAAAATCTTACTGCTGATGCGGTAGATGAGGTTAAGCAACAGCTTGATGCCTTTGCTACATTGGCAGCTTCAGAAGATGACTCCAAGGTACTCCGCGAGGAGGCTTTGGCGCTTCAGGTAGAAGTACAGAAGATCGTCGCAGGTGATATTCCAGAGCAGGTTGAACAGGGCTTCCGCGCTTTTGAGGATGCCGCTCCATCCGACTGGTACGGTGGTTATGCCGCCGCTGCCAAGGAGTCTGGCGTGATCAAGGGTGCCAAGGACGGTACAGCTCTCGAGCCAGGCCGTGCTATTAACCGCTGTGAAGCTATGGCTGTAGTTGTTCGTCAGGACAACGATGGCGCTGAGCCACAGGGAGGCAAGCCTACGGATCTTCCGGCAGGCGCTCCTGAATGGTGTCATCCATATTTGAACTATATGGAGGATAATCATCCTGAAGTTTATGCTCAGCTCAAAGACGAGGCATTCAACGAGGGTATGACCCGCGGTGAGACTGCCTTCGTATTTGGCCAGGTATTCAACGATCAGCTTGATTCAGGTTCTGTCGCTACCGTAAACCAGAGTGTTACGGATGGTGCCGGAATTCCAGAAGAGTTCAAAGACGAGGTCGCAACCATGATGGCAAATGGCATCATGACCGGCCGAGAACGTGAAGACGGTGCCGCATTTGAGTTTGACGGTAGCCTGACACGTGCTGAGTTTGCCAAGGTTATGACGGTGACCCAGGAGGTCGCTGGAGAGTAATCCTGTAAACTCACAAAAATACATTTAAGTATTTTATCCCCGGTTTCCACTGTTAATCAGGTGGGGGCCGGGGATTTTTGGCTCCGGATTTTTTTACTTTACAAGGTGGCAAAACTTGGGTATCTTCTTCCCGCTGGCGGTATCTACGCCATTCATGTAACACATTGGAAATATGGAAACACCAGTACTCGAGAGTCAGGTTCGCGATCTAGCCCGTAAGGCGAAATATATCCGTACCGATGGACTGATACCTGCAGTGGTATATGGGAAGGGACAGCAGAATATGCACTTCACTCTGGAGTACCAGGCATTTCGCCGTGTTTTTGACAAAGCCGGCGAAAACACTGTGATCGATCTCAAAGTGGACGGTAAGACCCTCTCGGTGTTGGTCAACGATGTCCAGTATGACCCGGTTAGTGATGCCATATCGCACATTGATTTTGTGGCTATTGATATGACGAAGGTTGTCACTACAAAGGTACAGGTTCGTCTTCTTGGTGATTCACCTGCGGTAAAAGACCTTGGAGGTGTGTTGATTACCCACAAACATGAGATTACCATTAAGTGTCTGCCGAAGGATCTCATTCACTCGATCGACGTAGATGTTTCAGGTCTTGTTGATTTTCATCACTCCATACACGTCAAGGATCTCATAGTTCCTTCGAAGATAACTGTGCTCGATGCCCCAGGAGACACGGTTGCCAATGTACGTCCTCAGAAGGTAGAGGAGGAGAAGCCGGCAGTTGTTCCAGTCGAGGGTGCTGTTCCCGCCGAGGGCGCCGCTCCCGTCGAGAGTGTTATTCCTGGACAGGATGGTGCCGCCGCATCCGCGAAGAGTGCCGCCCCGTCCGCGAAGGGCAAAGAGAAGAAGGCTTAAGTACATTCATCCTTCGTCTACATGTCACAGATGTCAGTTTCACGATTCGTGTTGTCCGCAGTGTGCGTGCTTTTGTTTGCAGTCATTGGCAAAATAATAGTTCTGGATGGAGATCTCGTCACGGATACTGGAACAGGTCAGCAAACCAGGCCGCTTTTTTCTAGTCTGAAAAATGAGTATGAGTTTGATAACCAGCCATATGCAGTGATGATTGATAACCACTCATTTGGTCGTCCGTATCACTCTGGGCTTGGCGCCGCTGACGTGTATTACGAGGCCCTAGCCGAGGGGGGAATCACTAGAATTATGGCTATATTCGACGGGCCACAGGGACTTTCAAAAACAGGTCCGGTACGATCAGCGAGGCCGTACTTCGTAGAGTGGGCGAGTGAGTACGGTGCGGTTTATCTTCACGTCGGCGGCAGTGATGCGGCGCTTTCGGATCTCGTCAGCAAGACAGCCGGAGTTTTTAATATTGAGGGCATGATTTATGAAGGTTTTGATGACTACTTCAAGCGCGATCGCAGTATCAATCGTCCGCATAATGATTTTGCGAACCTTGTGAATATGGAACGTGACTTGCTAAAGACAAGCGATGGCGATACATGGATTTCAGGGGTTGATGAGCCAGGATTCCAGTTTGGGAAGATAAAAAAATCAAACAAGCTTTTGCCTGAAAATGCTACTGAGGTAAAAATCAATTTCGGTGTTTTTCCACAGTATAACGTGAAGTATATTTACGACTCCGAAAGTAGCACATACGCACGTTACATTGGCGGAGTGCCGCACGTGGATAAAGCTTCCGGCGAGAGTTTAACGACATCAAATGTAATAGTGCAGTTCACAGACTACTGGGTGATAGACGATGTCGGTAGATTGGAGTTTCGCACCACCGGCACAGGTAATGCGATGCTATTTCGCGATGGAAAGGCATACAAGGGAACATGGTCAAAAGAAAAGAATATAGCTGGGTCCAACTCGCCAGCTCGCACAATTTTTGTCACAAAAGACGGCAGTGAGTTCAAGCTCAGCTCCGGCAAAACGTGGGTTGAGGTATTGAATTTAGAGAAAAATGTTGTCTTCTAGTTGATGAGCTCCTCAAGTAGTGTGCGCTGATTGAGATAGTCAACGTTTGTTTGCTGTGTTTGAGCTCGCGGATTTTCAAAAGATAGAGAGATAGTCACCGTGTCGCCGACTTTTACTTCATTTGGAAGTAAAGATACAGGCCAGTGGAACTCGCCGGTCTGTTCGTTACGCAACACGGCGGAGCGCTCTTCCATGCGCTCAACCATGGCATATACCGGCGCAACTTTTTGTGAATACTCTCGGAGTTCCATGTCGATAAACGGTTAGTAGGCTACTAAAGCTTTATAGCCAGTGATAGGTGGCGATCACCGGCGCCAATATAAGTGCGACTGTATTGATAACTTTAATAAGAGCGTTTAGTGCCGGACCGGCAGTGTCCTTGAATGGATCACCAACCATGTCGCCGGTGATCGCCGCTTTGTGGGCTTCAGATCCTTTGCCGCCATAATTGCCATCTTCAATATATTTTTTTGCATTATCCCACGCGCCACCTCCGGTGGACATTAGTATCGCGAGCAGGAATCCGGAGACGATTACACCGGCCAATAAACCCCCAAGTCCGAGCGGGCCAAAAATAAATCCGACCAGTATCGGCGACAGTACCGCCAGGAGTCCCGGGAATATCATTTCTTTTAGTGCGGCTTTTGTAACTATATCAACGCAAACGTCATACTGAGGTTTTGCCTTGCCCTCCATAATTCCTTTGATTGTTTTGAACTGTCGTCTGACCTCCTGTACCACTTGATGTGCAGCCTTGCCTACAGAGGCCATAGCCGATGCGGAAAAGAGAAACGGGAGAAGTCCGCCGATGAATAGACCGATCATCACGACGTGATTATTAATGTCAAAAACCGCCGTTACTCCGGTTTTCTTGGCCACCTCCTCGCCAAAAGCGTGGAATAGAACCAGCGCGGCCAATGCAGCTGATGTTATCGCATAGCCCTTTGTTACGGCTTTTGTCGTGTTGCCGACAGAGTCTAGAATGTCCGTATTCTTGCGCACCGACTCCGGAAGCTTGGCCATCTCGGCTATACCACCGGCGTTGTCAGTGATCGGTCCGTATGAGTCCATTGCTATTACGAGACCTGTGGTAGATAGCATCGCAGTGACGGCAATTGCTATTCCATAGATGCCGCTTCCAAATACCGATGCCTCACCGAACATATATGCGGCTATGATTGCCAACACTATAACGACGACTGGCGCGAGCGTACTCTGCAGTCCTACTGCAAGACCCATTATTACGTTCGTACCCGCACCGGTCTCGGAGGCCTTTGCGATCTTTTGCACAGGAGCGTATTCCTTTGCGGTGTAGTACTCGGTTATTACATTGACGAGCAGTGTTACTACCAGTCCTACGCATGCGGCAAAGAAAAGCTGGATGTCTGAAGTAAGATAATCATTGACGAAATAAAATCCAATAGCGGACAAAATTCCGGTGACGATCATACCGCGATAAAGAGCAGTCATGATTTTTTTGCTGCCGCTTTTGAGACGAACGAAAAAACTGCCGATGATAGATGCCACCACTGCGACTATTCCAAACAGCAAAGGAAGTTCTATAGCCTCGCGTGAACCCACGACGCTCGCGGCCATAATCATTGCCGAAATGAGCGTGACTGCGTATGTCTCAAAAAGATCCGCTCCCATACCAGCACAGTCACCGACATTGTCACCGACATTGTCTGCGATCACTGCCGGATTTCGTGGATCGTCTTCAGGAATTCCAGCCTCGATTTTTCCAACTAAGTCGCCGCCTACGTCTGCAGCTTTTGTAAAAATACCGCCGCCGACGCGTGCAAATAGCGATACGAGAGATGCGCCGAATCCGAATCCGATTAGCAGAATCGGCACCTCGTTGAGAGGGAAGCTAAAGTACTCTGAGAAAATATAATAAAATCCGCTGACGCCGAGCAGTGCCAGGCCGACCACGGAAAATCCGGTAACAGCACCTCCCTGGAAGGCGACCTTTAGTGCATGTGGCAGACTCTTGCTCGCCGCTTGAGCTGTCCTCACATTCGCGCGTACCGACACAGACATTCCTATGATTCCGGCCAGTGCGGAGAAAAAAGCGCCGACTATGAAGCCAGCCGCAAGGAAAAATCCGTTTTGTGGCATCGCAAATGCAAGTACAAAAAACAGCACGACGGCAAATATGCCGATAGTGAGATTTTGTCTGTTAAGAAATGCACTGGCTCCTTCCTGTATATACGATGCGATCTCCTGCATTTTTTCATTTCCTTTTTCGTAACGCAGAACGATGATAATAAGGTAAGCGGCGTACGTTAGCGCAAGCAAACTTGTTGCCATTGCTATAACTGGAATAGAGAGGGACATAGATTAAAAAAGTTAGGTGTTTTTCAAGGTTTAATCTTATAGTCAGGTTACATTTTTGCAAAGGCTAAAGCATTGTTGGAATCCCCGTTATATGGTATAATACGGAGATTAAAAGCTTTTCAATATATGGCAGATGATGCCCAAAATAGCGAAGCCTCAGCCAGCGATTTAGCCTCCATGTGGGGGATGGCCGCGAGCGGTGGTTCGAGCAGCAGCTCGACTGGTGGTTCGACCACTAGTTCAACCAGTTCAGCAACCGGTAGTTCGACGAGTGGTTGGGATTCTGTCCCGCCGCCGCCGGTTGCCACGCCGGTTGCGCCATCATCTGCTGTTCCGGAATCCGAGGCGGCGGCACCAAAAAAAAGGCGTCGAAGGAGAAGGAAGAAAAAGCCTTTGCAGACGGATGGCACACAGCAAGAGCCTGTTGTTTCTGAAGTTTCACAACCACCACAGTTATCTGAGGCGAGTGCGGCCGATCTCGCGAGCCTATGGTCTGCTCCAGCGACTCCAGCGGTGCCAGCGGCTCCAGTCAGCACGCCAATTCCACCGGCAACTCCGACTCCTAGTCCAGCGCCGAGAGTTCCAGAGCCAGAACCACAGCTCGAACCGGAACAGCCGCAAAGTTATCAGCCACCTGCACAGGACACATATCAGGAGTCTTATGAAGAGGTTGTTCCAGAGCCAGTTGCCGAACCAGTTATTGAGCCTGCCGAGGAGCCAATAAAAGAGCCTGAGCCAAGAGACAAAGCTGAAAGAGAAACACTCGAAGGAGAAGTCGTCTCAGACGAATCAGTCCAGGACGATAAGGATGAAGAAATACCACAGGAAGATGAAGGTTTCTTAGACCGCATTGATATTTTGCTTTCCGAAATTGGTATATCGCGAAACACGATAGCAAAGGGGTGTTGCAGTGTGGTCGTTATCGGAGCTCTCATTACTGCTGGTTTTTATATTGTTCCAAGATTTCTCGGAGATGAAAAAAATCCCGATGAACAAGATGTTGAAACGCCGAAGACGCCTGACGTACCCAGTGATCTCGATCCCTCTATCAGCTCCAGTATTTTAATCGGAAGCAGGTCATTCTTGGGAGATGAATTTTTCCCAAGCACTGGAGTTGAAGAGTCGGTAAAGATCGGTACGAATGAAGATGCGCGCACGGCACTGCGTCGTGCTATCATTCTTTTACGACGTATAAGAAGCACATACGAGACAGATGTATCGGCCCTGCTAAACGCATCACAGAATCGGCGCGGCGTCCTAAGTAACCATCTGACGCTACTAGAGAGTCTTTACGATGAAGGTAATCGCGTGCTTCCTGTACTCCAAAGTGAAGCACAACAGTATCAAAGTGATTTTGAAAGTATTTCTACAGAGCGTGATACAGCTGAAAAAGATTTTTTTAATGAGCTGAAGTCACTCAATCCTGAGGCAGAAGTTTTTCTCGAAGTCTTCGTAGACTCGAGTGATGGTGTCAATAATACAAAAGCGCGATTCCGCGCCTTGGACAATCTTATTCTCATGTATCAGTCGGCTATGCCGAGAGTTGCCGCGCGTATCAAGGACATCGAGCTCAACGAAGAGCCGCTTATAAAGGGTATTGAGGTGTTTGACGTAAAAGGCTCGGATCTTAAGCTGATCCTGGACGGTAACTGATCTAACCAGGCTTAATTTGCCTTTTTTGTAAAATCACAGTAAAATCTATAATCTTAACCATATATGTAAATGGCTGAGATTACTATAAAGGACGTTATAAGCAAGGTGAAGCAGTACCTCCCGAGCGTGGATGAGGGCCGTGTTATGCGTGCATATGAGTATGCGGCCGAGGCCCACAAAGGGCAGAAAAGATACTCAGGTGAACCATATATAGTTCACCCTCTTAATACAGCCTATCTTCTGACGGACTTTCGCCCTGATGAGAACTCTGTAGTGGCCGCTTTACTGCATGATGTATCGGAGGACACACCACGTACGCTTGAGGATATAGAGCGCGAGTTTGGCCCCGAAGTGCGCGGACTGGTTTTTGGTATGGAAAAATTGAGCAAGGTCCGCTCACGGCTGGATGAGCCACAGGTGGAAAACTTGAGAAAATTATTTCTCGTAATGGCAAAAGACTTTCGCGTCGTGATGATAAAACTGTGTGACCGTCTGCATAATATATCCACATTGAAGTATGTGCCAAAGGAAAAACAGCGCCGCATTGCAAAAGAGACGCTGGATGTGTACGCGCCGATTGCGGCACGCCTTGGTATATATCGGCTGAAGACCCAGCTGGAGGATTACTCATTTGAATTTTTGGAACCGGAGATTTATAAGGATATGCAAAAACAGCTTTCAGTATCCTTCAAAGAGCGTAAAAATTACATATCGGAAACGAAAAAGATACTTGAGAAGCTTTTGATAGAAAATGGCATACAGGGAACGGTCGATGGGCGTCAAAAGGGGATTTACAGCATCTATCATAAGATGAAACGAAAAGAAAAGGAGAGCGTTAATGACGTTTTTGACATTTTTGCCATGCGCATAACGGTGCCGAATATTTTTAAACAAAACAAAGAGTTCGTTGGACACGTATATACAGCGCTTGGTGTTATTCACAGCAACTTCACACCTCTGGCACAACGTTTCAAAGATTACATCGCCGTGCCAAAGGTAAACGGATACCGCAGTCTGCACACGACCGTGATTGGACTTGGACCTGATAATTATCAAAAGCCTACGGAGATACAGCTGCGCACACAGCTCATGCACGAACAGGCCGAGTACGGTGTGGCCGCGCACTGGCTCTATGATGGTGAGGGTAAAAAGGGCAAGCGTGATCTGCGTTCCGGATCGTCAGGAAGTTTGTCACGTGAGGCGATACGCTGGCTGGACGGACTATCACGTCTACAGGAAGAGGTGACCAGTGATGAGGAGTTGATGAAAGAGCTTGCCGTCGACGTATTTCATGATCGCATTTTTGTTCTCACTCCTATCGGTGACGTCAGGGATCTTCCTGCGGGTGCTACACCAGTGGACTTTGCTTATGCTGTCCACACAGATGTCGGCAATCACTGCGCTCAGGCAAAGGTAAATGGCAATATCGTACCGCTCAGTTATCAGCTAAAGAGCGGTGAAGTGGTGGAGATAATAACCCGCAAAAATATCCAGCCAAGCCAAAACTGGCTGTCTTTTGTGAAGACGAGCCACGCCAAGGGGCGCATCAGCGCATCACTTCGCAACCGTGGTCGTGATAGCAATCTGCGTATAGGAAAGGAGCTCTTTAATGCTCAACTAAAGCGTATGGGTAAGTCTCCTCTCGATCCGGATCTTGGCATTCTGCGAATTATTGATGGAAAAAAGAACACGCTTGCTGAGCGTGAGGATCTGCTTGTGGAGGTTGGAAAAGGTATTACGTTGCCTAATGCTCTACTCAAAAAAGTATTCTCGCTTGAAGAGCTGGTGCGTTCGACAGGTGAGCGTAAGAATCGCCGCGTGGCTCTACAGAAGCCGGCAGTTGCTGATGACAAGCAGGTGATTGTTGGCGGTAGCACGGATATGCCTGTCAGTTTTGCGAATTGCTGCAAGCCTATGGGAAAAAATATAATAGTTGGATTTGTGACACGCGGGAAAGGCATCAGTATACATGTGCGTTCGTGTAAGATTTTGCATGGCGTAGATCGTACACGCCTAATGGCCGCCTACTGGATCGCATCTGACAGCGGCAAGTACCGTGTGACCGTTCGCATCACAGCAAAGGATCGTATCGGTCTCATACGCGACGTCAGCGAGGTTTTTGCAAAAGACGCAATAAATATAGCCGACTTTACATATGAGGGTACGCGAAAAGACGGCACGGTGTGTCGTGATATCACTGTTGAGATTGCAGATTTTGATCAACTTGATACAGTGCTCTCCGAGCTCGAAGCTGTCCCAGAGATCCTCTCGGCTTCACTCTCGCCTCTTGTTGAATCATCGAAAAAGCGTCCAAAATCCTAGTCAGCGCTATCTGCTCAGGTATATCTGTCATTAATTTTTTGAATGGAGTTTCTTGAATATTCGTAAATAACTCATCGTATGGGAAGATGCCGATCAGCGTCGACAGCTTCACGTCAAATATCATCATGAGGTAATTTAGCTCGCTTTTATTCATGCTTTCTTTTTCGTCCAGCCATGAAAAAATGTTTGTTATAAGCGGGAAAATGCCTGGTATAGGCATGTGGTCTGCCGTGGATGAGTTGAGCTTTGAGAGCATGGATAGTGCTGTCATCGTGGCAGGAAGGTTGGCCTTCATACGCATGTAGGCGTTTTTTGGTGAGCAGGAGACGATCTCGGCCGGCCGGTCGTCGTACAGCATGAGCTCAAAGTGTGCGAGAGTCGCAACGTCGAGATGAGGCGCCCTGCGGGAGTTCATGTTTTGCGTACCGCGCGCTATTGCTACTATTTTTCCGTATGTCTCGGAAAAAAGCGTAACCAGCCTATCGCGGTCTTTTAGCGGCATGCGCTGAGTGACTAGCGCTGTGGTCGTAGTAGTACTTCTCATTTTGTGACGTGTGGTCTTACTACCAATGCAGATATGGCCGCGCCTACGAGGAGTCCGACTATCAGTTCTATCAGCACGACGTTGCCGAGAGGAAATGCGGAGAAGAGTGCTCCGGTGTCGGACCCCATGGCAAGTGGCAGTAGTATAAGGAAAAAGGGGATCGAAAGCAGTACGCCCACACCTGAATACATCATCCCCTCCAGTATGAATGGCCCTGACAATGAGCTCCTTGGGGCACCCAGCAAGCGGGTAATCGAAAACTCATGCTGTCGGCTCATAAAGTGCAGGTGAATGATATGAAACATCAGAGCGGCAGATACTGCGAGGAATATCATGAGCACCGCGAGAAGAGTGCGGAGAGTGAAGTCATTTATTTTTTGCAGATTTTTTGTGATTTCTTTAAACAGCTTGTCCTCGCGCGCGCGTGTGATCTCCGGCAGTTGTGCCAGTTTTGATGCGAACTCCGGGCCTGAAAGAGCTGTGCGTACAGACTCCAGGTATTCCGGAGAGCGCGCGCGTATAGTGAGCGTACCCGGCAGTTTTACGCCAAACTTTTTCAAGACGTTCTCGTCCAGGGAAAACGCTCCTTTGATCTCATCAAAAGCCTCCTCGCCGGAGGTGTACACCACTGGCGTGACGACCCCGGGGAGCTCCTCGATGCTTTTTATCAGCTTGTCTATTTCGTAAAAATCTATTGGAGACTTTAGTGTAACGGTAAGGTCAGCCTTTTGTGAGATCGCGTCGACCACCATGCGGCTACCAAAAAAAAGTCCGAGCACGATATTAAAAAGCGTAATAGTCAGCGCAATCGCAGAGACCGTAATTAACGAGAGTACCCAGTTGCGCTGAATATTTTCGACGGTTTGCCGGACTACAAATGACATTATTTTGGAGTTACATATTTTCCCCTGAAAACAGGGGAGTGGCTATCGGTTTCAACACGCCTGTGTTATTTTCCCGCCCATCTTTGATCGCTCTCTGTGTACGCGTACCTTTTATCAGCGATGATTTGAACACAGTGGGCTCATACGGCTCCATGCGCACTATTTTTGCATCTATCTTCTCGTCTATCAGGAATTTTTCCAGACGGAACGTGAACACGAACTGGTCGTAACCCAGGGCGATTACATTTGGCCTGTGCTTTTTGATTACCTTATATTTATCATCTACATTTCCGAGTACTACTGTATCCGCGATGCCGGACTCCTCCAGCATCTTTACACGCTCTTTCTCGCCGTACTCGGGCTCCCGGCCTTTTACCTTTTGCACGGTCTCGTCACGCGCCACTACCACGACTAGTGAGTCGCCGAGAGCTTTTGCCTGCTGGAGGTACATCTCATGCCCCGCGTGTAGCCCGTCAAAAGTGCCAAATGTCATTACAAGTTTCATGCGATCATTGCTAGATTTCTAGTAAGGGTTGGCGTCAGGTATAGTGAACTCCAACCAGATCAACCCGATGAGCAGGATACCCCCTACGCTTAAAAATGTGTAGTCCACCCAGCCAATTTTTTCCTGCGGTCCGATGGAGAGCTTTAGATGCGAGTGCAGGTAAAAAAGCGAGCTCAGGAAGAATGGAATAAACGAAATTCTCGCAATCTGATCAGAGATTGGCATGACGTAGCCGGAAGACGCCATCATACCGGAGAGGAAGTGTAGTAGTCCGGTTATTATGAAGAATACAAAAGCTATTTTTTTGATATGCTGGAGATTTTCTGAGGAATCCATATACTAAGAGTACTCGATTGCTATACATAACTCAACTACTGCGCAATGAAACTCACAAAAGATCAAGTAAAACACGTCGCAGATCTGGCAAGACTTGGAGTCTCGGAAGCGCAAGTCGAAAAATTTGGACGTGAGCTATCTGGCATTCTCGAATACGTAGATCGCTTAAATGAGGTGGACACCAATGGTGTAGAGCCGACCGCACAGGTCACCGGCCTACTGAATGTTTTGCGAAAAGATGAAGTTGAGTCTTTTCAAAATACCGACGGCCTGCTCAAATGCTCACCTCTTCCGTTGGAAAATCGTCAGATTAGAGTGAAGTCGGTGTTCTAAATTGCCGTTTTAATTTTTACTCATGTTGCACGAACTCACAATTCACGAAGCTCACGAGGGACTTACAAAGAAAAAGTTTTCAAGTAAGGAGTTGGCAAAGGCGTTTCTCGATCGTATCAAAAAAGTAGATCCGGGAATCAACTCATACGTGCTCGTTCGCAACGAAAAAGAAGTGCTTGCTGAAGCTGAAAAAGCCGACTCATCCTTTACCGGAAAATCAAATCCACTGCATGGTGTACCGTGTTCGCTAAAAGATGTATTTTGTACGGAGGGTGTTCGCACCACCGCGTGTTCAAAGATGCTTGAGAACTTTGTGCCGCCGTATGACGCTACGAGCGTTCGTCTCTTAAAAAAAGCCGGCATGGTGCTCCTCGGTAAGACAAATACCGATGAGTTCACGTGCGGCGGCTCCACGGAGACATCCATATTTGGCGTGACAAAAACGCCATGGGATACGGAGCGTGTGGCCGGTGGCTCGTCCGGCGGCTCCGCCGCCGCGGTCAGCGCCTCTTTGAGTACATACTCCATGGGTACCGATACCGGCGGCAGTATCCGCCAGCCAGCGAGCTTTTGCAGTATCACGGGATTAAAGGTCACCTACGGCCGAGTCTCCCGTTCCGGTGTCCTCTCTATGGCCTCTTCACTCGATACCGTAGGCCCGATGGCAAAGGACGTACACGACATAGCGTTGATCATGAATGTGATTGCCGGCAGTGATCCAAAAGACTCTACCATGCCAAATGTTCCGGTCCCGGACTACACGAAGTCTTTGCAGGGCACGGACCTTTCCGGTCTTACGGTTGGCGTTCCCGACGAGTACTTTATCGACGGCATGGATCCTGATGTAGAAAAAAAAGTTCGCGAGGCGATCGCAGATCTTGAAAAACTTGGTGCAAAGGTAAAGAAAATCTCTCTTCCGCATACAAAGTACGCAAATGCAGTTTACTATGTTATCTGTCCGTCGGAGGTCAGCGCAAACATGGCGCGCTATGATCGCGTCCGTTTTGGCCCTGCTCTTACCCGTGAGGCCGACGACCTGCTCGACTACTATCTCACAGCACGTACAGACTTTGGTGACGAGATGAAGCGCCGCATCATGGTTGGTACGTACGCCCTCTCGGCCGGTTACTACGATGCGTATTATTTGAAAGCGCAAAAAGTACGAACTTTGATAAAACAGGATTTTGAAAAAGCCTTTGAAGACGTTGATTTCATCTGTACGCCGGTAAGCCCAACGCCACCATTTAAAATTGCTGAAAATACGAGTGATCCACTAAAGATGTACCTGGCGGATATTTTTACGATCTCTGCAAATCTCGCCGGTATCTGCGGCCTGGCGCTCCCATGCGGTTTTTCTTCAACAAACTTGCCGATTGGCATGCAGCTTCTCGGCGCCCAGTTCGACGAACCCACCCTCATTCGCGCCGGCCACGCTTATCAGCAGTCTACCGACTGGCACCTAAAAAAGCCAACTATCTGATCTTGTTCACTTTTTTTTCTGCAAATAAATAATTTTCGTTGCTTACCACACTTTTTCCAGTGTTTTTTTCTAATTCCAAACGTGCATTTTTCGCTACCATTCCGCCCCTTTTACCGGCGGCTTTATTTTTCGACATGCCACTGGCATTTTCACTTTCTGCTATGTGTCTCGTGGAAAGTTCAGCCAAAGCAGTGAAAATAAGTTCTGCTTCTGTCATATGGTCTCGCAGATTTTGATTTTCTAAACCTTTGACGTTTTTATGTTCTTTAACGCTTAATCCAGACCATTCTTCATGAATTATATTTGTCAAAATGGCGAATTCTTTAGAGTTTTTTATATCGTG
>JBBTWW010000034.1:0-7617 GCA_038062595.1 Patescibacteria group bacterium
ACATATCTCCGGTCACTGTGATCTCACTGCGCGGAATAATCGGAGGGACCATTATGCTTACGTTGAGTTTTATTTTTGAAAAATATGACGTGCCTGCGCTGGTCTATGTAAAAGACAACCTGTTGGAAATCGTGATCTATGCAATCGGCGTTTACATAATCTCAAAAGTACTGTGGTACGAGGCGTACAAGCGGCTGGACCTGAGCAAGACGATCGCGATCGGCCACGCGTACCCGGCATTTACAATTATTTTCGCGTACTTCATGCTTGGTGAAAAACCAAGCTGGTATCAAGTAATCGGCTTTGCGGTGATATTTGTCGGGCTTTTTGTAATAACCAGACGTACAGAGGCTCACGTCCCACTGGACTGAGCTATCCGTGCTTATTTACACGCTCAAGTAGATCCATGGGATCGGACTTGGTCACGTTGCCCACATGCGGAATAGTACGCTCCATGATCTTTTGCGGGAGCTTCTTGTCCACGATGTTTTTCATATCCACCGGCATGAATATGTGATAGCGGCGTATACCCTCTGCCTGGTCCATCTTCGCCATCGCATCGGCGAAAAAATTCAAAAATACACTGGCGTAGTGCTCCTTGTTATGAGGCTCACTACCACTCACTCCCGGACCACCCTCGCGGTCGGAGTACTCAAACTGTGTATCAGGGGTCTCCAAAGCCACGTGCTCGGTCATCTCCCTCCCATGCGCTATATAAACCACCGCCCTGTGGTGGTCCATGGCTATAATAGCCGTTTTTTCCTCGAACTCCGGGTACTGCTGTGGTATCTGCCATGTCCTCATGAAGGCATGATACAATACCGGCATGGTACAGGACAAGGGAGATAGTGAGGGTTTGAAAAAAAAGCCGGAACCGGCTCGTGATGCCGAGGAGCGCGATGCCGCTACATCGGCGGTTGTCGATGTGCTCGGTGAAACATCTTCCGAACGCGAAGGCCTGGCGTCTGAGATTCTTGGTGATAGAGAAGGAATGGAAGAGCGCGTGGTTGATAAATTTTCCTCGATTGAAAAAGTGTGGGAAAAGCTGGTAGAAGCCATAAAAAATGCATTTGCCGCATTGGGACTGGATTTTGACGAGAGCGACATACTCGCACACACCGACACACGCGATGACGAGCCGGAAATAGAGAACTACGAACCCACGCAGGAAGTTGAAAAAAAAGAGCGCCCGCGTGAGATTTTTTCAAGCCCGGAACGTAGTGGGTTAGACGGATATATAACCGAAGCTTCTGATAAGTACGATGTTCCGGCAACGCTTATTACGACTGTTATACGTATGGAGTCCGGATTTAACCCCACGGTCTGCAACGGCACTCACTGTGGTCTTGGCCAGCTCGGTAAGCCGGAACGAATAGCATTCACCAGCTCCAGCGACTGCCCGGATAATATACGTGAAAATTTTGACTGGAAAAATCCGAAGCACAATATTTTCGCAACTGCATGGCTACTTAGGGCAAAGCGCGCCGAGGTGAATAAATTAATTGATCAAGATTCGGGAAATGGATGGCAGAAAGGCTACAAAGAGGGGTACAGGATAGCGCCAAATGGATTTGATAACCTCACCGGGGAGGACGCAAAAATGTGGTGGAGGAGCTATCATGACGGTGCGGGCGGCTATCTGAAGTGGCGCAGGTGGCAGGACGACCAGAGTGAGGTGAACTGGAAGAGATTGAGCTACTTCCAAAAGGACCTTGTCTGGCTCGAACGCACCAGGAAGTACAGCGACAAGGTCGGTGCGAAATTCGAGGCCTACAAAACGGCTTGATTCCGACCCGAATAAAGGCTACGATTAGCCCTTATTTTTTATATAAAAAATATGGCTGAAAATCGCATAATACAAATTCCTTGGCAAATACTTGATCCGTCGGAACTAACTGCCGAAGAAGAGCAGGATCTGCGTATGGCCCGCACGGCTCGAGAGGACGCTCATGCGCCGTACTCAAATTTTGCCGTTGGTGCGGCAGTCCGTAATGCAAACGGTGTGTTTATCGGCTGGAATGTTGAGAATGCGATCTACGATGTTCTACATGCGGAAGAGAACGCAATCGGACGCATACCAAAGGCATCGCGTCAAAAAGGAATTAAAAGAATTACAGTCGCCGGCGGACCTGTTGGAAATTCAAATTTTGACGAACCGATCTCTCCGTGCGGCGCGTGCAGGCAAAAAGTTTCGGAACTGCTTTTGCCAGGAGATAATCCAGCCGTAATAATGGGGGGCGTCAGCGGCAATATTCATCGCATAGCATTTCGCGATCTGCTTCCGCTCGGCTTCTTTCCTGAATCTGTGGTGCAGGGATAGTCCATGAAGTATAATCGACGATAGATGAAGAAACTCATCGTTACTTTTTTAATTGCTGTGGTCGTAATCGCGCAGATTGCGAATACATCCGTGCTGGCCGGCAGTGTTTTTTCCGATATCGGTTCATCACCGTACAAGGCTGACATAGAGTATCTGCAGAAAAATGGAATAGTGGCGGGATACGGAGACGGTACTTTTCGCCCTCTTAACTCTGTCAGCAGAGCGGAGATGATGAAGGTAGTCGTGGAGGCCCTGGGCGGGGCTGACGAGGCTGATTATAACGGCAAAAAAGACTGCTTCTCAGACGTGAAGGATGCCTGGTTTTCACCGTACGTGTGTTATGCAAAAGAGCACGGGATAGTCAGCGGGTACAAGGATGGGCGATTTCGCCCTGGGCAAAAGGTAAATATGGCCGAGGCTGAGAAAATAGCGATAGAGGCTTTTGGGTTCACCGCCGAGGGGGTAAAAACCGGCAGTCAGTGGTACGTGCCATACTTAAATTTTGTACACAACAATAATATTTTCTCAAAACACGCGTATCTCCCGGGCCGTGAGATGAAGCGCGGGGAGATGGCTCACCTGCTCCACAAGCTGATCCTACTTGATAACGGCACGAATCAACCGTCGTCAAAGCGTGATGCGCGATCTACTGGATGCGGGAAAGCTCCACCACGGATGCCACCAACCAGCTCGCTCGTGAGCAACGTGGTTCGTGATTACATCACGGTGATACCGCGCGGATATGAAAAGAACACACCAATAAAACTCGTCTTCGCGTTTCACGGCAGGACGAATCCAAACACGATGGTAAGAACTTATTACAAGGTAGAAGAGGCATCTGCCGGAAAGGCAATATTTATCTATCCGGCTGGTATGCCGGCGGGACGCGGAAGCAGGAATTGGAGCAACTCGGGAGACTCCCCGGACGAACTTCGTGATTTTACTTTATTTGATCAGCTTTTAGAAGAATTTTCAGAAAATTACTGCATAGATATGGACTCCATATACGTCGTGGGACACTCTCTCGGCGCGTGGTTTACGAATAGCCTCGCGTGCGCTCGCGGTGACGTCATACGCGCGATCGGATCTGTAGGCGGCGGCGCCGCGATAAGTGACTGTAGCGGACCGACAGCCGCTATGATATGGCACAACCCAAAAGATAATCTAACGCCATTTTCCCAGGGCTTGATCGCTCGCGATCAACTCAATAAACAAAACGCCTGCAGTGACGCAACAGTAGAGGTGGCGCCTCGCGGCGCCGCGCAGTGTGTGTCTTACACCGGCTGTGGCATATATTCACCTCTCGTCTGGTGTCCGCACACATTCGATTACGCCTCGTGGGATGGTAGCTACTACCCGCATACATGGCCCGGTATAGCCGGAAAAGAGATCTGGAAGTTCTTTGAGGGGCTGGAGAAATAGCTCCACGGCGCATCTGCGCTGCGGTGTGCATTTCGAGGCAAATTGTGGTGGTTTCTTCGTTGCGAAAAACTGTTTGAGCACGCGCGATTCTGCCTATCCTCGAGGACTCTTCTAAGAATTGCCGCGAGGCGAGTTTTTTGAGCGACGAAAAAACACCACAATTTGCCGTTGACACACCGCGTCTGACCCTATGCCAGAACCCAGGCCACGACCATTGCCGAGATCTTGAAGACGATGAGCCAGTATGCAAGGTCTATAAGGACGAGCTTTAGCGTAGCTCCTCCGTACATTGCCTGTGTGATAAGAACAGGCATAACAAAGAAGAGCCAAAGCAAGCCGCCCAGAATAGCTGAGCCGAAAATCGTACCCATTTGCGGGATTGCGGCAAATCCGAGAGCGATAATGAATGAGAGTAAAAATGTGCTCGCCATAAGCGCAATTATTTTGTTGCGTGACGGCTTTTGCATGCCGGCGGGGCCGAATTTTTCTTTTACCCAAAGATTGCCAAAAAGCGGCCCGTACCAAATCGAACCGATGACAAATGACACGGCGGCGGCGGCGAGAGCGGCTAGGTAGACCATACGGAAAAATATTATGAAATATACATTAGTATATCAGAAAAAATAAAGCTTGCGTAAATCTAAAGTTTGCCTAGAATAGGTGGCGCATGAAGACTATAGACCCAAACACACTGGCGCAAAAACTAACAGAAAGACAGCATCGTGTAATCCTGGTGGATGTACGCGACGCAGCAAAATTCAAGCAGGGCCATATACCGGGAGCGCTGAATGTAACGATAGATAGACTGGCCAGCACTATGAAATCTATAGCCGAAAAAGATGACATGATAGTCACCTACTGTGGTGGTGGCACCCGTGCGCCGCGTGCGTATCACTTCCTACAAACCCTTGGCTACGAAAATACAATATGCATGCCGGAGGGATTCCGTGGCTGGCGCAAGGTAAAAGAAATCTGCTAACAGCCACGATCACCAGCCTTTCTTCTCCAGCGCATCTATCGCGGCTTTTTGCTCCGCCTTCTGCTTACTGGAACCTTGCCCTTGGCCGAGCACTTCATCATTAATACATACGGCCATTGTAAATGTCTTGTCGTGATCGGGGCCGCTCTCCTCCATCAGCTTATATATTGGCGTAACTCCAAATCTTTCCTGTGTGATCTCCTGCAGTTTTGATTTCGCATCTACGTGTAGCTCATTCTCGACTATGTCCGATAGTCTGGTAAGAATGAATCTGCTGACGAAATCATGCGCAACTGAAAACCCCTGATCCAGGTACATCGCACCTATCAGTGCTTCCAATGTATTTGCAAGTATGTAATGTTTTTTTCTGCCGCCGGACTTTTCCTCACCGTGACTGAGGTATAGATATAGACCAAGATCCAGCGAATCGGCTATCTCTGCGAGATGACGCCCCTTTACCAACGCTGAGCGAAATGCAGTGAGCTCGCCCTCGGCCTTGGTCGGGAAGTGTCCATACAGATACTCCGTAACTACAAGCTCCAGAACAGCATCACCAAGGAACTCCAGCCGCTCATTCTGCACTCTCCCCTCCTCGCGGTGCTCATTTATATACGAACGATGTACGAATGCCGTATCGAGCAAGGTAGCATCGCGGAAAGTAACACCTATTTGTTCTTCAAGCTTTTTGTAACGGTTCATTGGATGGCTGTTTGGCGTGCATGACCGCGCTGAGCACGCCGTTGATAAACTTTGACGAACGCTCTCCGCCGAATACTTTTGCTACTTCTATGGCCTCATCTATGGCAACCACAGGTGGCACATCTGGGGAGTACATAATCTCGGCAACACCCATTTCCAGTATCGCACGATCCACTGGCGCTATCTTGTCAAAAGGCCACGCGGGCGCGTGCGTCTCTATCTGTATTCGTATATCATCACGATGATCCATGATGCTCTGCAATAACCCACCGGCAAAAGACGTATCTCCCATCTTACCGCCGAACTCGCTCAAAACATACTCAAGCGTGGCCGAGGGAGAGAGTGTCTCTGCATGAGTGCCCCATATATGCTGGAACTCCCATGAGAACACTGTCTGTACTACCGCCATGCGGGAGAGGTGACGGGAATTTGCCATAAGTCAAATAACTATGCCTTTACCGTGGTGACTTTCGTCTTCTTCGGACCGGTACCGGATATGTGCTTGCGGCCTAGAATGGATGCTACCGCATTGATCAGCTTGCGCTGTTTTTTGCGCTTAAAATCAGCATATTGGCGATTGCCTCTGGAGCTGGATTTCTTTCGTTTTGGTACTGGATGCTTCATGGTATTGAAAAAATAAATTACATGTCGAGAAGCTTTCGCAGGAACTTCAATGGCTTCATTTGACCATCCTGTTTACAGTCGCATGCGCGCTCATTAAGATCCACACCGCACTGCGAGCAGAAGCCCTTACAGCCATCTAAGCATACGGCCTTTGAAGGAAAATGCAAGAGAATTTCCTGACGTAGCATTTCGGTAATATCAATAGTACGCGTCCTCATATCAACAAGAAATATATCTTCATCTTCAGATATATCGGATGGATCCAGATCGGTTATAAACTCCCGTTCCGCAAGAGGTATGTGTATTTGTTGCTTAAAATGGCGCAAGCAACGATCACACACCATCTCTATTTCAAACATTATGTCCTTCAGCTGAACATTGACCTCGTGGGTAAGATTCATTAATAGCACCGAAACAGTAATACGCGCTGTAGGCAGTATGCGCGGATCGTCTACGAACGATAGTGACTCGTCGAGCTCGTACTTCTCTTGTACGCCATCCGGCTGAGATAGCAGTGATGCTATTTTGAATGTAAGCATAACTCAATTTCTGCGCAGTGCACCTAGCAGACGCAGCATGTTAATAAACAGGTTGAATATGTCCAGATACAGCATCAGCGCCGCATCAATATACATGTCGTCCGGAAACTCGCGTATACGCTGAATATCATACATTACAAAGCCTGAAAAAATAACTACAGCGGCACCTGACACAACCATCTCTACTGTATTGTTCCACGGGATAAAAAGACCTATTAGCCCGGTAATGATAAGGCCGATCAGCGACACAAAAAGAAAACTGCCAAGCCCTGCAAAACTACGGCGCGCGGTCCATCCTATAAGCGCGGTGGCAAGGAATGTGCTCACGGTAGCCATCAGTGCTTTTAATACTATTCCGGTGCCAAACTCGATCATAAAACTGGCAAGGAGAGGTACTAGCGTCAGACCGGTGCATAATGCGAAGATAGAAAAAAGAAGATAGTTGAGCGGGCGTGTGCGGCTCCACATTCTGGAGGTAAAAATTAGAATCAGCTCAAGGGCAAAAAGGAGCATGACCGAACCTGGATGCAGTGCAAAAAATGCCAGCCCATAACGTAAACCAAGATATACACCTGCCGCAGACACCGCCATGGCCAGTGCAAAGGCAAAGAATACGGCGTTATAGAATACCTGCCGACGATTTATGTAATCCACCGAATATACATGTTCCTGTGTGTTCATGATGCAGATTATATCACAAAAATCCCCCCGTACTTGAGGTAGGGGGGATTTTTATTTTTGTCCCTATAATTTCTGCAATCAGATTACTCTTGAGCGGCACATGGATCAAAGTCCATAAGATCGGCCGCACGAACCATAACTGCGATTAGCATGTTACGGGTCATAGGCTGATATGCTCCAAATTGGCCTTCGAATGTGCTACCTGCACCGTAACCAATCATGAGGTTATTTGAAACCATGGTGGCAACAGCGCGAACTGCATCCTCATCATTCTTGAAGCCAGTGTAATCGTCGTATACAGATGCTATTTCGCGTGCGTCATCTATATCTGATACTACTGCAGGAAGCTTCTT
>JBBTWW010000035.1:0-17724 GCA_038062595.1 Patescibacteria group bacterium
TCCGCGCATTTTGGCTAAATTATGCCGCCCACCCACCAGGACAACCTGATACAATCCGGCCGACTTCAACGCCAAAAGCTGGTGCTCCAGGAGGCTCCTCCCGCAAAAATCCAGGAAGTTCTTGTCCTCTACCGGCTTCATACGGAAGCTCCGACCTGATGCGAGCAGTATAACTTTCATCTTATAAATGGGCAAAAAGCCACCAGAGTATAGCGAAAAAAGAGGCCGATGTCACACTCATCGTTTCGCCACAATATACAGCAAATGTCAATGGGCTACTGGCTTAGAGCCTCGCCCAGCTGGCTACAGTATCGGCAAATGGGAAAGTCGGATGGAAAAATCCGGCGCCATACCCGCGCGGATCTTTTTTTAGTCCGGATCTAATTTCCGCAACCATTCTGGCGTAGTCCTCCGGCGAGTATTTTTTATTCAAAATGTAATACTCCTTGTGATTTAGACCGATACAGCCAAAGCAGTTTTTGCTGTTAAAAACAAACTCGCAAAACTCAAGATCGCTGGATTCCACGCATTGAAAACAGAAATTACAGTTATTCAAAATATGCGAGCTGGAAATTTCATAACAGAAAGCCGCTTGTTCCAAAACTGTAATGTCGTAACAGTCGTTCATTTTCTTACACTCTTCTATATATGCAGAGTCCTGGCACTCACTGATATCAAAACCGCAAAACACGTTTTTACTATTGAACATATAGTCGCCAAAACAGTGCTCTGTGCCGATAAACATACCGGAGCGTCGTGGCACCCTTAGTCTGAGCGCTTCAAACTCCAGCGCAATTTCGTCACGTGTGAGCTCGAGTCTTTTTTTCAAAAAATCCTCTTTCATATAGCGCACGTTAAAAATATAAAACTCCGCGTTACGCAAACCAACACAGCCGATACAGTTCGTACAATCCCGCATATCAAAGCCAAAATCGCAATCACGGCAATTCGCGCTATCCTGCATGTGCGAACAACCCCACAACCCGCGGGAGTTCACGCACTCGTAACACAGCGTGCAATGCATTATATGATCGCAATCAATACAATCGGTATTATTATAAAAATCACGACCGTACATGCAGTCTTCATTGGAAACGGCGTTGGCGAGCAGGTAACAGTTTTTGCACTGATCGGTATTTGCCGTGAAGTCGCTATTGATGTTGTTCAGCCGCACGACCGACAGTCTCGGCGTGCTATCCCGTAGCGCATTAAGCTCTGCAAAAAAGTCCATATCTTACGTCAATAGCCTGTCCAATTTACCCTGTTTTACCCCCTCGGCGATCTCCATGGCTACGCGCTCGCCGACGCTGATATTTTCGCCATATAGATAGCCGGAGTATGGCGTGAAGCGTGTGCCTGGACTGCCGGGAATGCGCATAGAGACATCAAAGATAATAAATTCTTCCCTGCCATCATCCGCGGCCACAGCACCTTGTAACGCAAAGGGACCGATGATTCCAGGCGCGGCTTCCTTCTGTGTGCTTTTTACGAACTTCTCACCAAGCTCCATGGCTTTTTCTATGAGCGACTCCTTTATGGTTACGGCAACGTGGCCGGTCTCAATGAGCTTTGGCTGAAAGTTTACTTGATATGCGCCCTCTTCGCCGGCCGCTTTCGTTCCCGCAAGTTCCATCTGCGTCCACGCCGGCAATCGCAATAGTCCATCCAAATTCGTCTGCCTACGCATGTCAGTCCCCATAAGCTCAACCTCACCGGCGAACGGCGAGTAAAAGAAATTCAAATTCACCTGCGCGCCGAGAATAAACTCCTCAATGACCGCCTTGCCCAGCGCTTCTTTCGTGATGCGTCCTTTTGCAATTAACTCGTCGGATTTTTTGTCGTACTCTTCTTTGTTCGCGGCGGTAAAAAATGCGCGCTCGTACCCGCGCGTCGCTTCATTGACTTTTACGAGCGCCAACCGATCGATGTCGCTCGGTTTCGCAAACAACTTTGGAATTCTGATACCGGCCTTTTGTAACAAATGATACTGATTCAAAGGCTGATCGCGCTCCTCCATTTTCAACATCGAACGCGAACCAAAGATCGGCACTGCAAAGTCTTTTTCAATTTTTTCAAAATCGCAATAAACCCAGAAGTAGCGGTTGTGGACGAATACCGTGTTGCGCTTTCGTAGCTCCTCCTGCACCTCCGGCTTTACTATGTCTTTGAATGAGTCGACGAGGATCACGTCGTCTACACAGCCGATAGTAGTGCCAGCGCGGTTTCTGGCATCGCGGGTTTTGTAGTACTGTGCATATGTCTTCTCGCGCCCTTTTTGGCAAACTGCCAGAGTTTTAAATCCGTGCTTTTTCGCACCGGCGCACACGTCCAACGCAGAGTGGCCACCCAGTACACCGATGGTGAGATGGTCGAGATCGTAGCCCGCAAGGATTTTGGAAATATCAATTTGTGCCATAGTATGCACTGATTATCGCACGCAAAACGGCTTTGGGCAACCTAACGCAACCGTCGCGGTCGCAGTAAGAGCCACTCGCGGCAACGCCGCTAGCCTACGAACCGCGATCACGCATAAATTCCAGCCTTTTCTCATGTACTTTCACGTCTATACTGTGCGCGATCAGATGATGCTCCCAACAAAGCGGCGCCAAATAATGCGGATCGTGATCCCGACCCAACGCAAATCGTTGTGTATGATGAATCTCACGCGACGGCTTGTTACATGTTTTTATGGAACACTTTACGCCGTGCTCTGTTTGTAAAATTTTTCTGATTTTTGCGGGTATGTAGCGGCCGGCCGGCTTTACTGCCCCGCCAATCCCGGCGGCCAATTTTTCTTTTTCTTCCATTATCTCAATTTTTCTTTTTTCCAAAAATTCGCGCAGGAGCGCGTTGAGATCAAATCCTTTTTGCTTCAACTCTAAAAATTCATTTACAACATCATTTTCAATACCAAGCGCAATCAATCTGGATAAATCCGCCGCTTCGCTTGATTGCACTAATTCAAATTTGGTTTTTAATTCCTGCCCGGGCAGAAATGAGGACTGATTTTTTACATCTGGCAATTCGCCGCTAACGAGACGCATGTCTTTTACCAATGTGTCAAGCGCGTGCTTTGGTAGATTTTCAACCTGCGCCGCGAGAAAATCCTGATTCTCCACCGTCGCAACCGACGCGACTCGCGCCAGCTTGTGAACGCTGACCTCGCCGCTGACTAGCATATTTTTTAAAATCGGCTTGTCGTGAAAGCGTTTTTCCAAATTCAAAAGAGTACTCACCTGCTCCTCGTTCATGCCGGCAAGCTTTGCCGCAAACTCATGGATGGAAGAAAAACCGCGCCGCTGATACAGATGACGGCGATAGACCTCCGGCAAAAGACCGGCAAATCGCTGACGCCACATACGAGCCTCCTCGCCGTATCGCTGACAGAGGGAAAAAAGTTTGTCGTCGGAGAGCGCTTCCGGATTCATATAGCTAGCTTTATCATGAGTATGCACACATATTATCAATCGCCATGAAAAAGCCAATAGAAACATCCATTTTCAAGTGGCGCGATCATGAAATGCGTGAGTGATTTTTATGAAATCGTCAGGAGATGATGAAAGAGGAGTGCCGCAGATTTGTTAAGATTTGGCAAACGCCATGCTCACGCCAACTGCCATAGTATGGCAAACGCCACCAACTGCGTCATATACAGGCCATGCTCACAACAGATGACGGCCACATTATCAGCCCAACACCTTATCCAATGCGTCGCTCTCAATCGCAGTCTTGATCTCGCGGGCGACGCGGCGGCCGGTGCTCATCGGCTCGTTGTAGCGGAGCCATGTGTATGGGGAGCCATTTACAAAAGGATTCGTACCGGCAACGATGCGGGCTGAGATTTCAAAAACATAAAAATTCAGATTTTTATCGACGATTGCCTCAAGACAAAACGGGCCAAACAGCCCATATCCTCCAGTCAACTTCCGCGACTCTTTTACTACACTCTCACCCATAGTAAATAGCTCCGGAAGCAGAGACTCACGGACAACCAAGGGAATATTTCCTGTAATTGTATAGCTGGTCTCTATACCGACATCGAGCTGATCCTTTGCGGCTATGCGGCCAATCGAATCGGCATTTGACTCGTAGCGCTTGTCAAAGCTCATGATCTCCAGCTCGTCAGTAAGATTTGAGTAAAAATAATGCGTGTAGATCGGCACGCCGACTATGTATTCCTGTATTACGTAATCACGATCACCCTGATATCGGTTAAAGCGTTCGTAAAATTCCTTTGGTGAGTTGGCGATGAAGTATCCCATGCCGCCGAGCGCACCGTGGAACTTTACGATAACAGGCCGGTCGATATCCTCGGGCGTCTTGAAGACGCTCGGAAGCCTTAACCCGGCCTTTTCCAGCCAGCTCCTCTGCTTCACACGGTCGGCCTCCCAGTCCAGTATGGCCTTTGTGCCGTAGTGCATTACCTTGAGTTGCGCAATCTTTGCAGGCCCGAGATAACTCACAAAAGATCCGTGAGGAATCACGATGGCATTACTCTCGATAAGCTGTGACTCTATTTCCGGAAATTTAGCATAATTATCAACCGTAATAATCTCATCGGCAACGCCAAAACTGCGGTAAGGGCGCTCCTGCCCTTTTTGACACACGCAGATTGTACGGAATCCCTCGTCCTTTGCGCCCCTTAGTATCTGAAGAGCCGTATGGCTCCCGATCGTCGCTATAGTGTAGTCGGAAAACTTTGCCATGAATTTCTTTAGAAGTTTTAGCGATTGTAGTCCAAAAAACCCTGTCTGTCCAGCGGAATTTGTTCTCAATGCCGAAACATCCGATAGCCGGTGAAGATCATGGCAATACCGAGTTCGTCAGCACGTGCGATAACTTCGGAATCGCGCACGGAGCCGCCAGGCGAAATTATCGCCGTAACACCAACCTTTGCGGCCGCCTCCACTCCATCAGAAAAAGGAAAAAAAGCATCAGATGCCATTACGGAACCTGGAATATTGTCATCGCCTTTGTGAGCACCGATAAAAACCGCATCCACACGCGACATCTGACCGGCGCCTACACCGGTAACAACGTCAACACCATTATGCGATTTTGCAAAAATTACTGCGTTGGACATCACGTGCTTCACCACCTTGTTGGCAAAAAGCATCGCGCGAACCTCCTCGTCCGTCGGTTTCTTTTTCGTGACAACCTTGAGGTCATTTTCTGTAACAGAGTACGTATTCGCGCTTTGAATTAAAACACCGCCGGCAACTTTTTTGATGTCACGTTTCTTCGTATCCAGGTGCTGTTCGCCGGTCTCTAGCAGTCGCAGATTTTGTTTTTTTGCAAAAAGCTTCAATGCGCTACTCTCGAAATGCGGCGCGATGATAATCTCAAGAAAAATTTTATTACTAGCTATATACTCCGCGACAGCCTCCGTGCACGGCCTATTCATTGCAACAATCCCGCCAAAAGCCGACTTGGAGTCAACACGAAAACTCAAATCAAATGCCTCTTCAACGGTATCGGCGCTGGCTACGCCGCACGGATTATTGTGCTTTAGAAAGACCACCGTGGGCTTTTCGAATTCTTTTACAAGCTCAATGGCAGAGTTGGCGTCCACGATGTTATTGAATGACAGCTCTTTTCCTTGTAGTACCTTTGCGTTTGTTACATTGGGGTCGTGGTTGAACGGATTCCGGAAAAATGCCGCCTTTTGATGCGGATTCTCTCCATACCGCAGGCTGGAAACTTTTTCATAATGCAGATCCATTACCTCTGGCTCACCCAGCCCGGAGCGCAACCAGTTTGCTATCACCTCGTCGTAATGATTCGTCTCGGAAAAAACCTTGCGAGCAAGTTTTCTACGGGTCTCAAGAGTGGTATCTCCGCCATGTTCGCGAATTTCATTTAGCACAACTTCGTAGTCATCAGACAAAGTAACCACGGTCACAAATTTAAAATTCTTTGCCGCAGCTCGAAGAAGTGTAGGCCCACCAATATCTATATTTTCTACTGTGTGCTCTTTTTCAAAAGGATAAAGATTTACGACCACCAAATCAATAGTGCCTACTCCCTGCTCCTCGAGAGACTTCATGTCTGCCGCGTTGTCGCGGCGCGCCAGAATTCCTGCATGTATTTTTGGATGTAGCGTCTTCACACGCCCATCCATCATCTCTGGAGAGCCGATATACTGCGCAACGTCAATAACTGGAACGCCAGCATCTTTTATGACCTTTGCCGTACCGCCCGTAGAAAGTATCTCTACACCGGCAGATGACAGGGCCTTTGCAAACTCTGTTATACCGGTCTTGTCCGAAACGCTGATGAGTGCGCGCTTAATCATAGTCAGAAATTATGGAAGATCGTTACCGCCCTTGCTACATGGATTACACCGCATAATACGCCACATACCTTTTGTGCCACCTATCATCGCGCCGTGTTTTTCCACAGCCTGACGGGTGTACTCGGAGCAGGTTGGAGTGTATCTACAGTAACCATCCGGGAAGAGCACGCGAAACCAGCCATGATCGGGAGATAACGTCCTTTGATAAAGACGGATGAGCAACCCTAAACCCTTTCTCGGCAGAAATATAATAGTTTTTAGCATAGGGAAAAGACCTGTCAGTAACACCTGGTCGGATTAATCTTCACACCATCGGAGATGCACTCGAAGTGGAGGTGAATACCCGTAGCACCGTACACGCGGCCGCTAGAGCCCATACGTCCGAGGGCCTGACCCTGATCTACATTCTGTCCAACCTCAACGTATACAGCATCAAGGTGAGCATATAGAGTTTTCCAGCCATCGCCATTGTCTACGATAATATGGTTACCATAACCGGAGTTACACTTCAGATCCCACTCACTGCGAGGTCCGGTCCTGTCAGGACAGCCACCGGCGGTCTTCACTACTGTACCCGATGCGGCCGCCCATACGTCCGGCATACTTGGGTTACCGATATCGATCGCGTAGTGACCTGCATGGAATCCCTGGGACACCTTACCGACAGTTGGGAATATAAAACTCTTACCGGATGATGGCGCCGCGTCACTGGAGAGTGAAGGCGCACGCTGTTCGAATGTATTTACATTACCCCTCGGCTGACTGCGATTCGGCACATCACGCTTCACGACCACAGGCTTTGGTTTCTCTCCGCCCGGAACAAATATCTTCTGCCCTTTACTTATTACATCGGTATCCAGCCGGTTGTGCTGACGTATTACGGCAACATCAGCTCCATACTTCTTCGCTATCGAGGTTAGCGTCTCGCCGCCCTTTGCCTCATGCTGTACACCATCCACAGGTGGTATCACCAGCGTCTGACCTATGCGGAGTACACTGCCGGAGGATATGTCATTGGACCACTCTATGGTCTCCATATTAATGCCATACCTATCCGCAATCTGCGAAAGCGTCTCCCCGTCGGCCACAGTGTGCTTCACGTAATCCGTAAAGCCCAGGCGATTCACATCCTGACCGGATACAGGAGAGTTGTTCTTTAGAACAAATCCATCGTCAGTAGTAAAAAAGTCTACATCTCCATATATAAAGTCATCTGGTAAAACCTCGCTCTCTATAAAGAAGTCGGCAGAAAAACCAGTCTCCAGCAGTGTGGTCGGAGCGATGGAGGTAACGATAAGAAGGACCACTCCTGTGGCAATGGACTGTTTGATAAAACGGGAAAGGGCGCTCCTGGGCGTCTCCTGTCCTACTACCACGTAGGCCGGGTTACGACGACGAACAAATAGCACCCGCGGAAGTATTTTGATAAAACTTTTCAAATCCGACAAGAAGCGCATCGCACCGGAGAATATTTTCCTGTGACGTGTCTTTTGAGCCTCTATATTTGGGATCTGGTTTTTCGTCTCCAAAATATTTTTCTACAAAATAAAAGAAGGTACTTGTCTGCTAGCCACTAGTTCATAATGCACCCCAATTGTACCCCCGAAGAACCTTTAGGCAAGCTCCTTGGTTTGACCAGACATCACTTGTGTTATCCAGTACAGGTAGCTCTACTAATCGACTACGCGCTTGACGGTAGGACAATTTTATTTTCAAATCATATCTTTCTCGCCTTCACGCAAAGGCATTTCTATCCAATTTTTATCTACAGTAAGCCCACCAACATCCCTCTCCATCTGTAGCTTCTGCGTCTGACGGCCCATGATGTACTCTCTCTTTGTTTTGTTTATTTTCCTGAAGTGATAATCAGGATTTGGTATATAGGAGAAAACCTTACGCGTTGATACAGCCGAGAGCATGATATGGACCTCGCCGTAGTTAAGCATGCTCTGCAAAAACCCTGTCTTGTGCATGACGGAGTCCTGTATCTGAGAGAGGTCAATGGTGTCGCGCAGGTCGTTGAAAAAAACAGTCTTATCTATGCCCACCACCCTATAGTTGGTCACTATCAATAACCTGAAGAAGTAGTTCAGGATGTTTACGAAAATCTTGTGAAGGTAATACGTGGAAAAACCAACCAGTACAAGTGAGACTATGCGATAGGCGTATGAGGATATAAATGAGTAGAGGGTAGCCTTTGGTAAGAGAATAAATGTACCAAGCACTAATACTCCGAATAAAACCAGCCCAATAATGTGTGGAAACAGTACAACCCAGTGCTTGCGGCAGAATGAGAGAACCGTCTCATGTGCCAGTTGACCCCTGAATGACAAATTGGTGTTATTTTGCATATCCTTCATATACGACTAACAAGCAAATATGAAACTAGAACCCATAGAGCCATCGATATCACATACACGACAATAACTGAACGAACTGTAATAAAACCAAAAAGAAGCGTGTAGCGGGACTCTTCCATTACATAACGCCGCGAGTAACGCAAAAGCCGCATAACCACTACCGCCGTAAACAGCAGTGATATACTATGGAGGAGCGCAAAGATGATCCAAGCAGGAGACATATTGCGCAGTGTTACTCAAGTAAGTCCTAAGTATAGTCTGTGGTAAACCTTTATTCAACATCAGTTTTCAAGCTTAGCCGCGGCATACAGTACTACGCCACTTGGGTGCTTTTTGCCTTTTTACCGCTACATGCACTACTGGTGACTTTTTTGAACTATAGGCTAGGAGCGCCCAATATAATCGCGTGGAAAGAGGTAGCGCTCCTGATCCTGGCGTGCGTTGCACTGTGGAACGTAGTTACAAAAAAAACGAAGATAAAGCTCGACTTAACTACCTGGCTGATACTCGCCTACCTCGCGCTGGGAGTTCTGTCGCCTGTCTTTCACAATTATGAGTACGGACTGAAACAGTGGATCTATGGCATGCGTTTCGACTACGCATTTCTTATTACATTCCTGATTTTCCGTCATCTTGTTTTTTCTGAAGAAGAAAAAAACCGGCTCATCAAAACGCTCATTATCTCCGGCACCCTCTCTGTGGTCTACGGCATACTCTCATTTCTAACACTTCTAATCGTCGACCCTTCGATACTGACAAATCTCGGCTTTCGCAATGACTGGAGCACCTTCCGTCCAGGTGAGGCGCTGGCTTTTTGTCAAAAAATCGAGAATCAAAATCTGTGTCGTTTGCAGTCAACTTTTTCAGGACCAAATCAATACGGCATGTTTCTGGCTGTTTTTTCCGGCGTGCTTCTCTACGCGCGCGGAATGAATACCAGATTTCGAATCGTGGCAACGGCACTGACGCTAATCAGCCTTCCACTGACATTTTCGCGTACAGCGATCATCGGACTTGCGACTGCCGTTGTTTTTACTTTTAAGAAAACTTTTAAATATGCCGCCATTGCAGTCTGCTGTGTGGCGATGGTTGCCATTACCGCACTTGCAATTGAGCCGTTACGAAACATAATAATACGGCCGGCCTCTACCGGTGGACACCTTGCAAATATGAAGCTCGCAGTAGAGCGAATTGTTGAACATCCATTTGGCATGGGCCTCGCCTCGGCCGGCCCGGCAAATTCGTACTTTTCTGAACCAGGAAGGGCATTTCACCCTGAGAACTGGTATCTGCAGGTCGGCGTCGAGCTCGGCTGGATCGGCATGAGCGTATTCATCGCAATAATTCTCACGATGATAAAAGAACTTTTTGCAACCGTCCGCCGTGAACCGGAAAATCTCATCGCAAAAATCGGCCTCTTTGGTCTCATCGCAATCTCCACCGGCGCGCTTTTTCTCCACTCATTCGAGGATTCGGCGACCACGATATTGCTCTTTGCACTGCTTGGTCAGGACTTTGGTTTTGGGCCACTTTTACGGAAATCTATGGCACTCTGAGCGATAGTCCTGAAGTCATTTATCAATCCATATGGACGTCCATTTTCGATAGCATCTCTCCGGTTCATTTGTACACGGTCAAAGGCTGATTTAACCACATAGTCTGCCAGACCGAGGTTTGAGTCCATAATAATAAGCAAATTAGCCATTGCGTTGAAAAACTCATCGAAGGTTGCCTTCATCTCTTCCATGGATATATCTGATTCACCTGCTTCGCATGCTTGTCTGAAATAGTCTAAGACACTATAAAAGGTACCACTATCTTTGTGGCTTCGAATCAAAATACCCACTTTGGTTAGATCGTTCAGCTTTCTCAGGTAAATGGCCGCGATGTTGGCCAATACCAAAACGTACCCATCAAAAGCAACAAGTAGTCTCTCGAAGTCACTGGCATTTGGGTCAATCTCAACATCTATACCAGCTACTGCACGACTAACACGATCGATTATATCAGCGGGTAGTTCTGGTGAGGCGCCGTCGGCACTATCATCGGTTTGTGCTTCAGTAGCCTGTGGTGCTATGTCAACGTTAGTGGCTGGTGGCGGTGCAGATATTTTTGTACCACTGGGTACGTAGAGCTCGATCTCTCCACTACTTGCATCGATGACAACTATCTTTTTCTTGCCTCCATTCTTGGCCAGTCCGACCATCTTACCCACCACCTGCTGTTCAATTACATTAACAAGCGGACGGATACCGTGTTTTCTGTTATATCCCAACTCAAGCAACTTACTCATGCCGGACTGAGTGACTTGGAATGAAATTTCCATACCGGCTTTTTTGTACTCAGCTTCCAGAACGGTGAGTTTTTGAATAAGAATGTCCTCAACTACTGATCTTGGTAATTCATGAAATACAACCGCATTTACATTTGCACCCATGCGCGAGAGCTGTTCGGCTGTAAAGTGTTCCCTCATTGCGGCAAGGCGTATAGCTATATCGTCATCATGGCTCGGTTCAGCTTCTTCATGACCAACATCGTCTTCGGTAGCACCAAACCCTACGGTAGTTCTCGTAGCGGCCTCCTCTCGATCGAGAATCTTGTCGTTGCCAAGATTTGAAGTGAACACAACTATGCAGTTTTCGATGTTCGTCTTTGACGCGTCGCCAAGTGTAATAACACCGCTATCCAAACCTCCAAGTAGCGTTATGTTTAGCGTATCGTGTGCTTTTTCAATCTCATCAAATAGCAGAATGGAAACGGAACGGCGACCATCTATTGAAATTTTGTTACGATCAATCTCTGACTGCCCAAGGCGTGGAGTCTCTCCGTGGCCCATATATCCCGGTGGAGAACCGATGAGCTTTGATACTTCATGTTCGGCCTGAAATTCACCGCAATCCACTCTTAATACAGGTGCATCTTTTTTTAATCTAGTATCACCGTAGAGTAATGGACGTTGACTCACGCTGTACTCGGCAAGATACTGCGCCACGGCCTTTACCATCTCGGTCTTACCAACGCCTGACGGACCCAATTCCGTAACAACTGCCAGAGGACCGCCTTTTAAGCGCGGCACGCCATTGATCACACGGTGAATAACGCCGGCCCAGAACTTTACAGCCTCCGGCTGACCCTGGATTCTGGCGGCAAGCGCCGCCTCTATCTTCGACGTGTCCGGAGCCTCTATACGCGCCGCTTCATCTGCGTCAAAATTGATAACTCTTTCAGCCATTTTTCTAAAGTTTTACTCCTTCTTCGATGACGACAGCATCTGACGGGAAATGATTAGTAATAAAATTCTTGAATTTTTGAAATGAGCCTTCTGTGAGTCGGCAGAAAAAAATCCCAAGGCCATTTTTAGTATTTTTGTTATGCAACTCCTCTACACGACGAACATCCGTTGCGGAATTAACCCGCGAAAGAAAATCTGAGACTGATACGCCGGACGATGGAGAAAATTTGATAAATGCTGTCTGCATATACGAAAACCATAATCTATAAATAACTATCGGATAATTATAACATGCATTATGTATTATGTCTAATTTTAACCTGTTGTTTTTATCACGGGCAAATTCGGCGACCTCGGCGGCGGTATCAGATTTGGTCAGTGCGCCGGCCTTGATGTTCATTTTTTCAGGTTAAAAGCTACGGACGTCCGCGACCTTTGGAACTATTTTGCAATACTGCAAGATTTAAGGACATCGGCGATGCTTCCGGATGCATCCGGTCTGGCGAGCTGGTGGGCTTTTGTGGCCATTTCGGTTAATTTTTCCCTGGACTGGAGAAGATTCTGAACAGCCGATATGAAAATTTCTGCGGTAGTGGTGCCCTGGTCGAGGATTAGGCTGGCGCCGGATTTCTGGAATACTGCCGCGTTCTCAAGCTGGTCGCCGCGCGAGCCTATTTGCGGTAATGGGATGAGGATGCTGGGAAGGCCGAGGAGCGCGATCTCCGAAAGTGCGTTAGCGCCCGCGCGGGAGATGACGAGATTTGTGATCGCGTAGACATCGGGCAATTCGGAATCTATGTACTCGAACTGCACATACTGTGTGCCGGTGGCAACCGACGCATTAGCCGTGCCGTGCGAATCGACTGCGGCTGTTTGGCTGGCTACAATGTTCATGCCGCTTGAGGCAACTGCTATTGTCGTACCGGTTGAGCGAATCGAACTGCCTTTTCCCCGACCCGTGATATGGATTACATTGTAAAACTCAAGCAGGCGGTCGAGTGAGTCAGTGACAAGTGTATTCAGTGCGGCCGCGCCGGTACTGCCACCCATTATGAGGACTATCGGTTTGTCATTTGTGAAATTAGTGAAGGCATACCCCCTCTCGGCGCGGCCTGCCATGATCTCGGAACGCACCGGATTGCCGCAAACCACCGCGCGCGCGTCGCCAGCGAAGTGAGCCAGACTTTCCTGCCATGAGAGCAGTATTTTTTTTGCAAAGCGCGCACAGATCCTCGTAGCAAGTCCCGGCGAGACATCTGACTCGTGAATTATCACTGGAATTTTTAAAATCCACGCGGCAAAAGCGACCGGAACGGTGACATAACCGCCTTTTATAAAAACAATATCGGGCTTGAAGCCACGCAAAATGAAAAACGACTGCACGATACCGACGGGAATTTTAAAAATATCGATGAAGTTTTTTACATCAAAATACCTGCGCAACTTGCCGCAATATATGCCGCGAAATGCGATTCCGCGTTTACCAACAAGGTCTTCTTCAATCCCGTTTTTTTCACCGATGTACAAAATATCGGCGTCGGGAGAGGATTTTTTAAGCTCGGCGATAACGGCGAGATTGGGGAGTATGTGTCCCCCGGTCCCTCCGCCTGAAAATACTATACGCATGTGGCGTGGTTTGTTTTGAGATATTTAATAAAATGCCGGCCGCAAGCAGTGTGGATGCCATGGACGAGCCGCCATAACTGATAAACGGGAGCGTGACACCGGTGACCGGCATGAGGCCGGTATTTACTGCTATGTTGATAAAAGCCTGCGAGACGATCCACACGGTAATGCCGGTGGCCGTGAGACGCCCAAATGCATCCCCTGCCGCACCCGCAATCATAAATCCGCGGTACGCGATCAGCATGTAGGCGACAACAACGAATACTATTCGTATGAATCCGAGCTCTTCGGCAGACGCGGCAAAAATAAAATCATCCGTGGCCTGCGGCAACCAGTATGATTTTTGTATGCCCTGCGTGAGGCCTTTGCCAAAAATTCCGCCGGAACCAATTGCAATATTTGACTGCTCCGTCTGCCAGCAGTAGTTGCGGCGCACGCCATCCGCAGTGACCGGCTCCGGCTGGCAATTTTCTATGCTTGGATTGAAAAATGAAATAAAGCGGTGCTTCAGATATGGCTTTGTAGGAACCACAGCCAGAACTAGAAAAAATACAACAAGAAGACTCAATGCGATATGTCTTTTCAATCCGCCGGCGACAAAGAAAAGACTGCCGGCGATGATTGTAAATATAAGCGTGGAGCCAAAATCAGGCTGGAGAACTACGGGCAAAACGACTATGGCCGCAACGACTGCAAAAGCCACAAAGCCGTTTTTGAAGTCCTGGATTTCAGGTCCTTTTCGCTCCAGCCAGCTCGCCAGATAAAATATGAGCGCGAGCTTGGCAATCTCCGCAGGCTGGAAAGAGTTGTTGTATATATTGATCCAGCTGAGCGCGGCGGTATTGTTTCTGGTGCCGACTATAAATATCAAAACGAGAAGCATGAATACAGCGACGAAAAAAGGAATCGCAATCTTGCGCCAAAACCTGTACGGCACTTTGCTTCCGAGTAGCAATGCAATCAAACCGACACCGATCCTGGCGAGGTGGCGCTTGAGCAGGAAGTAGCAGTCCACGCCGTCCACGCCGCATGTTGGAAAAAGAATGTCTTTTGATTTGCTCAAGTCTATCGACTTTGGCACGCCGATTGACGTGATCATGATGAGACTAAATACGAGTAGTCCAACGATGACCAAAAGCAAAACGTAATCTATGTTGTCTTTTGAAAATTTGTCTCGTACCATAATAGGGAAAGCATGACCCATTCTACCACAGACCGAAAAATTATCCTGATCTCAACAACCTGTGCTGTGGTGGTTTTTGATCAGGTGAGCAAGTGGCTTGCCGCCGATATCTTCCAGCTACCCATCAGGCTTAATCGCGGAATAGCGTGGAGCATACCGATACCAAATGCGTTGATGACATTCCTGGTGCCAATTCTGCTGGTTGCAATCGTGTACTACTTGCAGAAAAAGGCCGCCGGTTCTATTTTTGCGGTAGCCAGCGGCGGCCTAATCCTCGGCGGCGGCCTGGGCAACCTCATCGATCGCATCAGAATCGGAGCAGTAATTGACTTTATAGCAATCCCTTACTTCCCCACTTTCAATCTGGCAGACACAGCAATTACGATCGGCGCATTTGTCCTTATAATCTTTTATGGTAAAATTTTCCCATGAAATCAACTGACCTAAAACTCGCACCGCCAAACGCAACATTCCTGACGCTTTTCTTGAAAACCTTTTCCGGTTTTGCAGGCGGCGTGGCGGGCACGCTCATACTGCTGGTAATATTCCTGCTCGGTGCCTCCATAATTCAGCCCACCCTCACGGCGGCGGCCGGGAGTGAGACGATACACCCGCTCTTTATATTCGTATTCATCGCGATGGTTTTCTTAAGCTCGCTTACGTCAAACGTAGTTGGCTCTCTACTTTTTTCATTCGTACAGCATGAGAAGTACACACGCGTATCGTCAGCCATCTACCAGATCTTCATCATCAATATCGTAATCGTAGCGATCACATCGCCGATCTACCTCCTCGCTATCGGACTGGGACTAGAGCTAACCGCATTCATCGCGGGACTGCATATTATTATCGCCTCTCTCACCAGCGTGATGATACTGGAGATCATCGGCAACCTGCGCTACGCACTGCTTGGAGTATACAGCATTATTTTTTCAATACTGTTTTCCACTGGCGTACTTTTTATATTCTATCAATTCATAGGACAAAATCTCGTCGTGTTGATGTTCATCACCCTGCCGATCATCTGGACCTTCATGGGATTCATCTCCACTGTGGTGGAGATGTTTTATCACTGGATGTACGAGCTGTATGGCAGTGATTTCCTGGCCTCAACCACTGATTTCGGTAAAGACTACGGCGAAATGGAGCCAGAGGACACGCCTCTACCGGAAGATGTGGAGGGCAGTGATTTTCTAAACAAATAACTCCTTGGACAGTATTTTGCGCAATAGCTCCAGCGGTGCTTTATGCCCAGTCCAGAGCGCAAATCCGCGCGCGGCCTGATGCAGGAACATCGTGTCGCCGGTAATTATCTTGGCGCCTATTTCTTGCGCGTCGCGAAGTAATTTTGTAAATAGCGGGCGGTATATGATATCCATGACGGTAAAATTTGTGCGGCTGATCTCCGAACGCCCATGAAGAATATCTATCGGAGCCGAATCAATACCAGGCTCCATGCCAACCGGCGTTGTATTCACGAGAAGATCGCACTGCTCCACATTCCAATCGTCCAGACTGCCGTACTTGATGACGTGAAAATTTTCTATGTTCTCATCTTTTCTGATTTGGTTAAAAGCGTCGGCAAGCGTTTTTGCATTAGCCAGTGTGCGATTGAGAATAGTGATATTGGCGCCGGCGCGGAGACAGCCGTACACCAGAGCACGAGCCGCACCGCCGGCGCCCAGAACAATCACATTTTTGCCATTCATTTTGCCGCAAAGCCCCTCAGCAAGCGCAGTCATTGCGCCATAGCGGTCTGTATTGTGTCCGATCAAGCGGCCGTTTTCTGTAACGACTACATTTACCGCACCAATAAGTCGTGCATCATCAGAGAGCTCATCGAGATACTCGATGACTTTTTCCTTATGCGGAATAGTGACATTACATCCGTCATAAACAGAACGAAACCGGTGCATGAAGGCTCCTAGCTCATCAGGCTGCACATCGACTTTTTCAAAGACCGCCTCAATACCCAGCTTTTCAAAAGCCGCATTTTGAACCTCCGGCGAGAGCGAGTGCGCCACCGGATGCCCGATGACACAGTATTTTTTTGCAACTGACATCGCAACAATTATAACAAACTTTCGGTCAATAACACATTGGCAAGCTGGCTACCTCGGCAGTGTTTTAAAATCCCCAAATATGACTGCAGGCTTTGATTAAAAGAATATTCGGTTATAACACCTTGCTGAAATAGAGCTCGCCTTTTTCGCATTTTTTTCAGCATTCTTTTTTTAGTTTTAGTTCTTAAGATAGCGTAATAAGGAAAACTAACATAGCCGAGGAAATCAATTCCATGTGTCCATTTTCGAATGCTGATCTTTGCAGGGTGCATTTCTAAGCGTAAACTGTCATATAAGAAATTTCGCATTTTCGAAATCAATTCTTCTAAATAATTCCTATCCCTGGACAGGACAACAAAATCATCAGCATAGCGCAAATAATATTTTGCCATAGCTGTTCTTTTCATGTACTGATCAAATGGATTCATATAAATATTTGAAAATAGCTGACTGGTCACATTACCAAGCGGAATACCTTTACCTGCTTGCGTATGAAAGCTGTCAATTATTGCATGTAAAAGTTTTATAGTCGGCGTATCAGCAATTTTCTTTTTTGTAAGCCCTTCAAGAATTATATGATCAACAGAATCAAAAAATCTGCGAATATCGCACTGCAAAGCCCATACGGCTCTTGTATTATTGCGAGAAAGTTTCCATGCAAATTGATGCAAGCGCTTTACCGCTTTATGAGTCCCTTTGTGTTTACGGCTGGAATATGAATCAAAAATAAAACTCTTTTCAAAAATAGGTTCCAGAACTCGCATAACAGCATGATGCAGTACACGATCAACAACCGGAGCTTTGTGTATATGCCTTAATTTTGGATCGTGGACAAAAAATGAAATATAGGCCGAATGTTGATAATTGTCGTTTAACAACCTATTATGTAATCTGAAAAGGTGATCTTCAAGATTAAGTGCAAAATTTTGAATGTAAAGGTAAGCTGATATGATTTTGAGGTTAGG